>NZ_JBMHFZ010000010.1:0-133454 GCF_049166755.1 Halomonas terrestris
AGCCAAGTCACGAAGCCCATCATGATGCGCCTTGCAAGCGGATTCGACGCCGCCGGGGTCTGACCCACAGGGACCGGCAACGCTGGCAGTTCACCACCCACCCATTTGCAACGCCCTGATGATGCAGAAATATTGCTGGGGATGGGCGCCAGGCGGGAGCGACGCCGGAAGAGGGGTAACAAGAAAGCCGGCCCCGAGGGGCCGGCTTCTGTGTACTGCTTGCAGCGGATTCGCTACTTCAAGCGGGTAGCCGCTTAGAAGTGGTAGCGAGCACCCACCAGCCAGAACAGGCTGTCGTCGTTCTCTTCGACATCAACACCATCGGCGGTGCTGATGGTGATGTCGCCCTGGTCTTTACGGTTCAGCTCGGCGAAGACATCGAAGTTGCTGGACACCTTGTAGTAGGCGCCGGCGGCCCAGGCGGTGCGCTTCTCTTCGTTGTCCGGATCGACACGGTAGACGTCGGCGTTGAAGGCCCACTGGCCGATGGCGTAGGAGGCACCCAGGCCCCAGACGTCATAGCCGGAATAGCGCTGTGCTTCAGCCGCAGTGGTAGCACCTTCGAGGGCGCCGTCGTTGGTGTCCTGGGTCTCGTAGCCGAGGCGGGCGGAGAAGCCGTTGCCGAAGTCGTAGGCCGCGGTGGCACCGTAGATGTTCTCGTCGGCGCCACGCAGGTCGCGGCCGTCATAACGACGCTCGGTCAGCTGGTCGTCGTCACGATCCTGGACGAAGCCGGCGGCCAGGCGCAGGCCTTCCCACTCGTACTTCACGCCGCCCTGGGCGTTCAGCTTGGAGGAGTTGCTGCCCTCGGAACCAGCCTCCTGGCCGTTGCCGGTGTAGTGCTTGGCCATGATGAAGGCCTGGAAGCCGCTCAGGTCGGGCGTGTAGTAACCCAGGGAGTCGCCGCGGGCCTGCAGGTCGCCGCCGGCGCCGCCCTTGGAGAGCTCGAAGCCGCGATCGATGTAGACATCGAAGGGCGCGGCGACGAAGGAGTTGTAGTAGCTGTCGAAGTTACCGGCCTGGAAGGTACCGAACTGGTTGCTGCGCAGGCCCAGGTAGCTGTGCCGCACTTCGGCGAAGCCGGTGGACTGGTCACGCTCGTCGCCCTTGAAGCGCCACTCGACGCCGGCGAAGGCGCTCAGGTCGGAGGTGATCTCGTGGCTGCCGGTGAGGCGCAGGCGGGAGTAGACGTCACGGAATTCAGTGCCGTCGATCTTCTCACCATCGTCATTGGTCTCGGGACCGCCGCCGGAGATACCCATGGCGATACGGGCGTACAGGTCGACCTTGGTGCCGTCCTGGTCGTAGACGGTGGCGGCCTGAGCGGCAGCGGAGACGCCCAGGGCGCCGGCGATAGCAGTCGCTAACAGTGTCTTTTTCATCGCGATAGTTCCTTTGACTAGCTTACTGTTTCGATCGTTACTGCACGATTCACTCGGTGAATGCAGCCGGCTTGCCGGGCATGCTCTTTTGCCTTTCCTGCTCGACTCCCTCCCGGGAGGAATGGCAGGTGGCGCGGCACCACCTCAGCGAAGCCTTGTTATAGTCCAATGCTCGCAAGGGGAACTCTATACCGGGATTTTCGGGAACGCAACTAGAAAAAACACTGTTTTCCTTCGAGGCAGACCCCACCCACGGAACTTTCCCTTGCGCTGGCGGTCGGCGAGCCCTCCCGGCTGGCCGGCCGCCGCTGCCGGCTGGCCGACGCGAGTCGACCGAATACAGCCCAGGCAGCGATGAGCGGGTTCATGATGCCCCGCGAATATGCGGATGGCAAGCCAGGGGAGAATCAACGCTGGGCAGTGCCGCTCAACGTCCGTTGTGCTTGGCCAGCAGGGCGGAGAGTTTCTCCTCCAGGGTGGCCGGAGCGCTGGCCGTCTCGCCCGGCCGGGGCGGCGGCGGCCCGGCCGGGGGCTTCCTGTCAGGACTCTCCCCGCCGACGGTCCGCCCCTTCTGCCGCTGCGGCTTGGCCCGGGGCTTGCGGCGGTTGGCCTGCAGCCGCTCGAGCTTCCTGCGGGCGTGGTCGGCGGCCTCGCCATCGACGCGTCCGGCGGGCCGTCCGTCGAGGTCGATGCGCTCGGCATCCTCGCGTACCGACTTGAGGTAGCGCGGCAGGTTGACGTAGCAGGCCAGCGCCCGGCGCACCAGCTTCTCGGGCCAGGGTTCACGGGCGGTGAGCTCCTCGTGGATGCCCACCTTGAGCGGCCGGGTATGCCCCTTGAAGAAGGTCGAGCCGTAGCGCTGGTACCACTCGCCGAGCAGCGCCTGGGGCGACGGCGCCTCGCCGATCGGCAGGTCGCTCTGGGGATCGGATGCCGGTTCGGCGCCCGCCGGCGGGTCGGCGACGGGCGCCGCCCGATCCGCCCCCCTGGGGCGATGGCCGATCAGCGCCGAGAGCCCCTGGGCGCGGCGCGCCGGCATCGGGAAGGCGGCACCCGGTTCGCCGGCGGCGAGCTTGTCGTGCAGATGGCGGTTGTGCTCTTCCAGCTCGCGATTCTGCTCGTCGAGCTCGCGGTTCTCTTCCACCAGCTCCAGGCGGTTCGCCTCCAGTTCGGCCACGCGGCGCTCGAGCGCCTCGCAGTGCCGCGTCACCCCGCGCCGGTCGGCCAGTGCCTCCTCGGCCCGGGCGGCCAGTTCGGCATTGTGCGCCTCGAGCTCGCTGCGGCGGCGCTCCAGCTCGGCCAGCCGGGCCTGCATGGCCGACTGCTGCACACGGGCCTCGTGCAGCGCATCCAGCAAGGTCTCGGCGCGACCCTCCAGTGCCTCCAGCAGGCGGTATGGGCGTTCCTCGATCAAACCCTGACCCTCCAGGCAAACTCGTCGTCACGCGGTGTGGTGCATTCAGCTGCAAGTCTGTGCCAGATACCGCAGCATGACAAATGTCGCCGGATGGCGACCCTCGACGCCGCCCGACCCGCCTGGCCGGGCGACT
Source organism: Halomonas terrestris (assembly GCF_049166755.1). Taxonomy (NCBI): domain Bacteria; kingdom Pseudomonadati; phylum Pseudomonadota; class Gammaproteobacteria; order Oceanospirillales; family Halomonadaceae; genus Halomonas; species Halomonas terrestris. Next base: position 2,933 of record NZ_JBMHFZ010000010.1, read on the forward strand.
AGCCGCCAGGGCGCCGGCGGTAGTGCACGAAGCTGTAGTGCGGCTGCCCTTCGGCGGGCTCGCCGGGCACGCGCTGCACCTCTTCCCATTCGGCCATGTCCAGCTCGGGGAAGCGGGCGTCGCCCTCCACCTCGATGTCGACCTCGGTGAGATAGAGTCGCGAGGCCAGCGGCAGCGCCTGGGCATAGATCTGGGCACCGCCCATCACCATGATCTCGTCGGCCGCGTCGATGGTGGCCTGCTGGTCGGCCAGGGCCAGGGCGGAGGCGAGGTCATGGCAGACCCGCACGCCCTCGGGGTGGAAGCCGGGGTCGCGGGTCACCACGATGTTGAGCCGCCCGGGCAGGGGGCGGCCGATGGACTCGAAGGTCCTGCGCCCCATCACCAGCGGCTTGGCCTGGGTCATGCGCTTGAAGAACCGGAGGTCCTCGGGCAGGTACCAGGGCAGCTGGTTGTCCACGCCGATCACCCGGTTCCTGGCCAGGGCGGCGATCATGGCGATGGGGACCAGGGTCTCGTCGTTCATGCCATCGGCCTCGCTCATACGGCCACCTCGGCCTTGATATGGGGATGCGCCTGGTAGTCCAGGATCTCGATGTCCTCGAAGCGGAACGCGAAGAGGTCGTCCACCTCCGGGTTGAGTCGCAGCCCGGGTGGCGCCAGCGGCCTGCGCGACAGCTGCAGCTCGGCCTGCTCCAGATGGTTCAGGTAGAGGTGCGCATCGCCCAGGGTGTGGATGAAGTCGCCGGGTTCGAGCCCGCTGACCCGGGCGATCATCTGCGTCAGCAGCGCATAGCTGGCGATATTGAAGGGCACGCCGAGGAAGATGTCGGCACTGCGCTGGTAGAGCTGGCAGGAGAGCCGCCCCTCGGCCACGTGGAACTGGAACAGGCAGTGGCACGGGGGCAGGGCCATCTCGTCCACCAGCGCCGGGTTCCAGGCCGAGACGATCAGGCGCCGGGAAGCGGGATTGTCGCGCAGCTGCTCGAGCAGCCGGGCGATCTGGTCGACGTGGCCGCCCCGCGGATCGGGCCAGCTGCGCCACTGGTAGCCGTACACCGGGCCCAGATCACCGTTCGCGTCGGCCCACTCGTCCCAGATGCGCACGCCATGCTCCCTGAGGTAGGCGATGTTGGTATCGCCGCGCAGGAACCACAGGAGCTCGTGGATGATCGAGCGCAGGTGCAGCTTCTTGGTGGTCAGCAGCGGGAAGCCCCGCGCCAGGTCGAAGCGCATCTGGTGGCCGAACAGCGAGCGGGTGCCCACCCCGGTGCGGTCGGCGCGCTCCGTGCCGCGCTCCAGCACGGCACGCATCAGGTCGAGGTAGGGCTGTTCGAGAGCGGGAAGCGTCTGGTCGGTCACGGCGTCGCCTGGGCTGGGTGAATGGGCTCGCTATTCTACATGCTGGCTTCGGCGGGCTACACCCTGGCATCCACCGGCTGGCGGCGCGACCAGAGGATCAGCAGGATGCCGAAGGCGATCATCGGCAGGGTGAGCAGCATGCCCATGGTCACCCAGCCGAAGGCGATGAAGCCGATATGGGCATCGGGCAGGCGCACGAACTCCACCGCGAAGCGGAACAGGCCGTAGAGCAGCAGGAAGAGCCCGGAGACCAGGCCGCGGCGCTGCGGCCTGGCCGAGACCCACCACAGCACCGCGAACAGCACCGCCCCTTCCAGCAGGGCCTCGTAGAGCGCCGAGGGGTGGCGAGGCTCGGGGCCCATGCCGGGAAACGGCATGCCCCAGGGAAGCTCGGTGACCCGGCCGGGCAGCTCGCGATTGATGAAGTTGCCGATGCGCCCGGCCCCCAGGCCGATCGGCACCAGGGGAGCGACGAAATCGGTGAGGGTGAAGAAGGCCAGGCGCTTGCGGCGGGCGAACCACAAGGCCGCCAGCAGCACGCCGACCAGCCCGCCGTGGAAACTCATGCCGCCGTCCCAGATGCGGAAGATCCACAGGGGGTCGGCCAGCCACTGCGGCATGCCGTAGAAGAGCGCATAGCCGAGCCGCCCGCCCAGCACCACCCCGAGGGCGGCATAGAACAGCAGGTCCCCCACGTCGTCATGGGTCAGCCCGATGCGGGCCGCCCGCCGCCGCCCGAGCCACCAGGCGGCCGCGAAGCCGATCACGTACATCAGCCCGTACCAGTGGATCTGCAAGGGCCCCAGGGAGATGGCGACAGGGTCGATATCGGGATAGTCGATCATGACAGCTTCCGGGTCGTCGGGAGAGAGTGTTCGGCCCCGCCGGCGACGGCAGGGTGGTAACGCTGAGAGGCCATCGGCCCCGGGCCGAGGGCACGCTGGCCGGCGCGATGGCGGGCTGGGCCGCGGGCAGGACTCATGGCGCCTCGGGCTTGTCGAAGCTGTCCGGCAGCCAGCGCCGCACCCTGTCGACCAGCGCCTGGGGGCGGTAGGGCTTGGCCAGGTAGTCGTCCATCCCCGCCTGGCGGAAGCGTCGCCGGTCGGCCTCGCTGGCGTTGGCGGTCAGGGCCACCAGCACGCTGCGTCGGCCATCGCCGCGTTCGGCCTCCTGCCCGCGCCAGCGGCGGCTGGTCTCCACCCCGTCCATGCCGGGCATGAAGATGTCCATCAGCACCAGGTCGAAGGCTTCCCGGCCGAACCACTCGAGCGCCTCGGCCCCGGAAGTGGCGGTCTCCACGGAGAGCCCCTGCCCTTCCAGCACCTGCCGGGCCAGCATCAGGTTGACCGGCCCGTCATCGACGATGAGTACCCGCGTCGCGCGGCTCCCCGGCACCCCGCCGAGCGGGGTCGGCGACTCGCCCGCCAGGTTGGCCAGCAGCACCGAGATGTCAGCCAGCCGTTCCCGCAGTTCGAGGAGCGCCGGATGCCTGGCATCGTCGCCGGGAACCGGGGCGGCCTCCTGGTCCAGCACCTCATCCAGCGAGGCCATCAGCGGCTTCAGTTCCCGGCGCAGGTGCGTCAGGTAGCCGGACTTGAGCCGCGACTCCTCCTGGGCCCGCTGGCGCCCGACCCGCAGCTGATCGAGATGGCGCTCGCGACTCGCCAGGTCCTCGAGCAGCACCAGTGCATGCCCCAGCCTGTCCTCGAGCTGCACCCGCAACCAGCGGGCCGACGGATGGCTGGCGCCGGCGGCACGCACCACGACCCGTTCGCCATCGCTCTCGGCCTCGTCGACGGGCAGCAGCTGGCCCAGCGACAGCCCACGCAGTTCGCCCTGCCCCAGCAACTCCTCCATGGCCGCATTGGCGGCCAGCACCCGGCCATGCCTGGCCAGCAGCACCGGCCGGCTGGTGCTCCCCAGCATGCGTTCGATGCGCGGCACCCGGCCCTGCGCCTCGACCAGCGCGCCCAGGCCGGCGACCAGTCGCGCCAGGCATGCCGACGGGTCGGCTTCGGGCGCATCGGGCCGGGGCAGCGCGGGCCTCTCCGACAGGGCCGGTTGCAGCTGGTCGAGATGGCGCTCCGCGGTGCCCAGGTGGTCGTCGAATGCCGCCTCGCAGGCGGCCAGGCGCTGTCGCAGCAGGGTCAGGAAGACCAGCACGTTCATGCTGCTGCCCAGCAGCAGGACCAGCGTCAGCCAGAAGGTCGTGCTCCAGGAGGCGTGGGTAGGCATCATCCACCACAGCAGCAACGCGACGATCAGGCACAGCACCACCAGGGCCGCCTGTGCCAGCAGCACGGGCCAGAGGATGGGCCGGACCAGTCGCGACCAGAGGCGTTCCCTGCTTGAGTCGATGCGCATCGTCTTCCCTGCGGGGCGAAGATGGCCAGAGTGTACGCCGCCCGACCGCCACTGTCATGGCGCCGGCCCAACGCAAGGACCTTCCCCCCCGGGCCGCACAACGCTAAGCTGCCGCCATGTGCCTGATCGCCTTCGACCATCGCCCCGGCAGCGCCTGCCCGCTGCGCCTGGTGGCCAACCGTGACGAGTTCCACGCCCGCCCGGCCGCGCCACTGGCGGCGTGGCGCGATGCCCCGGGCATCGTCGGCGGGCGCGACCTGGAGGCCGGCGGCACCTGGCTGGCGGTGCATCACCGTGGCCGCTTCGCCGCCGTCACCAATGTCCGCGACCCGCGCCTCAAGCTGCCGGCCGGCGCCCCCAGCCGTGGCAGCCTGGTCCGCGAGGCGCTCGAGTGCGACGACCTGCCGGCATGGCTCGACCGCCTGGCTTCCGGGGAGGCCCGGCACTATGCGGGCTTCAATCTCGTGGCCGGCGACGGCGAACGGCTCTGGCACCTGCACCGTGGCCTCGACGGCATCGCCCTGAAGGTCGTGCCCCCGGGGCTGCACGGTCTCTCCAACGCCAGCCTGAACACCCCCTGGCCCAAGCTGATCGCGGCTCGCCAGGGTCTCGCCACCAGCCTGCGCCACGGGCGATGGCCCCGGGACGCCCTGAGCGTGATGGGCGACCCGCGGCCCGCCGATGACGACCAGTTGCCGGAAACCGGCGTGGGGCTCGAACTGGAGCGCCGCCTCTCCTCCCCCTTCATCCTCGGCCAGGACTACGGCACCCGGGCCATGACCTGGCTGGGCTGGCATGCCGATGGCCACATCGAGATCGGCGAGCGACGCTTCGGACCGGAGGGGGTGGCACTGGGGGAGACCCAGCTTCGCTGGGAGCTAGAAGCTAGAAGCTAACATCCCCCACCTGCAGCAGGATCAAGGGTTTGCTTCCGGCTTCCAGGCGCGAAGCGCCGCTCTTCCAGCTTATGGCTTGAAGCTCCGGGCGAAGCCCGGGTCAATCCCTCGGCGGCAGCAGGTGGGCCAGCTGCCACTCGCCCAGCCGCTCGTTGAGGTGGCGACGCACCGCGACGGGGCTGTCCAGGCGCAGGGTCTCCTCGACCAGCTGCCGGGCGGCCTTCAGCGAGACCCGGCGAATGGCGGCCCTCACCCGGGGCAGGCTGGGCGCGTTCATGGAGAGCGAGCCGAAGCCCATGCCCATCAGCAGCAGGGCGCCGGCCGGGTCACCGGCCAGTTCGCCGCACACCGAGGTCGGCATCTGCAGGGCCTCCGACTCCCTGGCCAGACGCGCCATGGCCGAGAGCACCGCGGGATGGCAGGCATCGTAGAGCTCGGCGACCCGGGGATTGTTGCGGTCCACCGCCAGCAGGTACTGGGTCAGGTCGTTGCTGCCCACCGAGAAGAAATCGACACGCTCGGCCAGGGCATCGAGCTGGTAGAGGGTCGCCGGCACCTCCAGCATCACCCCGACCCTGGGGCGGTTGACCACGACGTCCTCCTCGCCCAGTTCGATGATGGCGCGATCGAGCAGCCGCAGGGCATCGTCGACCTCGTCGACATTGGTCACCATGGGCAGCAGCACCTGGAGGTTGTCGAGCCCCTGGGAAGCGCGCAGCATGGCGCGCAGCTGCACCATCAGCACCTCGGGGTGATCGAGGGTGACGCGGATGCCCCGCCAGCCGAGAAAGGGGTTGGCCTCGTCGATGGGAAAATAGGGCAGGTCCTTGTCGCCGCCGATGTCCAGGGTGCGCATCACCACCGGCAGGGGAGCGAAGCTCTCGAGCTGGTCACGGTAGAGTCGGGTCTGCTCCTGCTCGCCGGGGAAGCGCTCGGTGATCATGAACGGCACTTCGGTGCGATAGAGCCCCACCCCGCTGATGCGGCTCTTCAGCGACGCCACGGCGTCCACCGCCAGGCCGGTGTTGACCATCAGGGGCATGTCGTGGCCGTCGGGCGTGCGGCTCGGCAGGTCCTGCTCGTGCTCGAGCACCTCGGCCAGCGCCAGCTCCTCGTCGATCAGGTTCTGGTAGTGGCTTTCCAGGTCGGCCCCGGGGCGCACGAAGAGCCGGCCGCGGTGGCCGTCGAGCACCACCGGGGCGCCACTCAGGCGCGGCAGGGGCAGGTCGACCATGCCCAGCACCGTGGGAATCCCCATGGCCCTGGCGACGATCGCCACATGCGAGGTACTGGAACCGCGCACCGAGACCAGCCCGGCCAGCCTGTCCCTCGGCACCTCGCCGAGCATCGCCACGCTGATCTCGTCACCCACCAGGATGGTGCGGTCGGGGTAGACGTCGGGGGTCTGGGGGCTCTCCTCCTGGAGGTGGGCCAGCACCCGGCGGCCCAGGTCGCGCACGTCGGCGGCCCGTTCCCTGAGATAGTCGTCGTCGACCCGTTCCAGGTACTGCACGTGGCGGCGCACCACGTCGGCCAGCGCCCCGGGGGCCCACTGCCCCTCGCGGATGCGCTTCACCACCTCCTGGGAGAGCGCCGCCTCGCCCAGCATCTGCTGGTAGACCTCGAACAGCGCCAGCTCCTGGGCCGAGATGCGGCTGGCCAGGCGTTCGCCGGCGGAGCGGATCTCCTCGCGGACCTTGCCGATGGCCTCCCGGAGCCGGGTGATCTCGTAGTCGACATCGGTGGGAATCAGGTCAGGCACGCTGTTCAGGTCGGCAGGCGGGGCGATCACCACCGCCTCGCCGATGGCCATGCCGGGCGAGGCGGCCACCCCGGTGAACATCGCCTGGCCATCGAGGCTGGGCCGGGTCAGGCTGCCGGTGGCCAGGGCGTGGGCCAGCACGCCGGCCAGCTGCGCCGCCATGGTGACCAGGAAGGCCTCGTCCTCCTCGTCGTAGCGGCGCTTCTCGGCCTGCTGCACCACCAGCACGCCGAGGGTGCGGCGCTGGTGGATGATGGGCACGCCGAGGAAGCTGGAGTAGCGCTCCTCGCCGGTGGCCTCGAAGTAGCGGAATTGCGGGTGCGCCTGGGCATCCTCCAGGTTGAGCGGCTCCTCGCGGCTCGCCACCAGGCCCACCAGCCCCTCGCCCCGGGGGAGCGCCACCTGCCCCACCGCCTGGGTACGCAGGCCGATGGTCTCCATCAGCACCAGCTGGTCGAGCTCCGCCTCGTAGAGATAGAAGGAGCAGACGTCGGTACGCATCGCCTTGCGGATGCGGCGCACCATGGTGGACAAGGCCACGTCCAGGTTGCGAGCCCCGTTGACCTCCTGGATGATGCGGCGCAAAACCTCGAGCATTGGCGTCCTGCTGTCCATTCGTTGTTCTCTCTTGCCTCGCCGGGGCGTTGACTGACCTTGTCAGACCCCGGCCCCGGCCGCGGTGTTCCTGCCGCGCCTAGCCGTGGCCGAGCGCCAGCCGCTGGGCCCGGGGGGAAAGCTCCCGCAAGGCACGCCGGTAGACTTCCCGCTTGAAGGGCACCACCTGTCCCAGGGGGTACCAGTAACTGACCCAGCGCCAGCCATCGAACTCCGGCTTGGGCGAGCCATCCATGCAGATGCGGCTCTCCTGACAGCGAATCCGCAGCAGGAACCACTTCTGCTTCTGGCCGATGCAGACCGGCCGTGAGTTGGTGCGAATCATGCGTCGCGGCAGGCGGTAGCGCAGCCAGCCCCGGGTGCAGGCAAGAATCTCGACGTCATCGGCGGTGAGGCCGATTTCCTCGTGCAACTCGCGAAAAAGTGCCTGTTGCGGTGTCTCGTTCGCCTTGATGCCTCCCTGGGGAAACTGCCACGCATTCTGCCCTACCCGACGCGCCCAAAGCAGCTGCCCCCGTTCGTTGACGATGATGATCCCAACGTTGGGGCGAAAGCCGTCTGCGTCGATCACGGGCTTCACCTTATGAATCCAGATTGAAGCCATTCTTCCACAAGGCCACGAAGCGCATCAACAAGGCATCGGTCGCACGACGTCGCGGCTCGCAGCCGGAAGCCGCTTCTGCGATAATCGCCGGCCTTCGAACCTGACCGATACCTAGCCGATAACCAATGGGAGTTGCCGTGAGCCTGGCCATCTTCGACCTGGACAATACGCTACTGTCGATCGACAGCGATCATGCCTGGGGCGAGTTCCTTCTGGAGCAGGGCGCCGTGGACCCGGTGGCCTACAAGGAAGCCAACGACCGTTTCCTGGCCGACTACGAGGCCGGCACCCTGGACATCCATGCCTTCCTCGAGGTGGCCCTGAAGCCCCTGGCGGAGAACAGCCCCGAGCAGCTCGCCGCCTGGCACCAGCAGTTCATGGCCAGCAAGATCGAGCCGCACATCCTGCCCCGGGGCGAGGAACTGGTGGCCCGCCATCGCACCCGCGGCGACACCCTGCTGATCGTCACCGCCACCAACCGCTTCATCACCGGCCCCATCGCCGAGCGCCTGGGGGTGGACGAGCTGATCGCCGTGGAGCCCGAGGTGGTCGACGGCCGCTACACCGGCCGGGTCGAGGGCATCCCCAGCTACCGCGAGGGCAAGGTCAAGCGCCTCGAGGCCTGGCTGGCCGACAAGGAGATCACCCTGGACGACGCCTGGTTCTACAGCGACTCCCACAATGACCTGGCGCTGCTGGAACTGGTGGACCACCCGGTGGCGGTGGACCCGGACCCCACCCTGCGCGAGGTGGCCGAGCGGAAAGGCTGGAAGATCATCAGCCTGCGCGACTGATCCGGCCGAAGGCCGGATCAGAGCCGTAAGCCCTAAGCCATAAGAAAACCCCGCCAGGCGTCGCCTGAGCGGGGTTTTCTCTTCCAGGCGCGAAGCGCCGTCCTTATAGCTGACAGCTGGCGCTAGCCAAGCAGGTGCTCGACGGCGGCGCGCTCTTCGCGCAGCTCGTCTTCGGTGGCCTTCATCTTCTGCTTGCTGAAGTCGTCGAGCTCGAGGCCCTGGACGATCTCGTAGGCGCCGTTCTTGCACACCACCGGGTAGGAGTAGATGATGCCCGGCTCCACGCCGTAGCTGCCGTCGGCCGGGATCGCCATGCTGACGATGCCGTCGCTGCCCAGCGCCCAGTCGCGCATGTGGTCGATCGCGGAGGAGGCCGCCGAGGCCGCGGAGGAAGCACCGCGCGCCTTGATGATGGCGGCACCGCGCTGCTGCACGTCGGGGATGAAGGTGTGCTCGTACCAGTCACGCTCGACCAGCTCGGCCGCCGGCGTGCCGGCCACCTTGCAGTGGGCGATGTCGGGATACTGAGTGGCGCTGTGGTTGCCCCAGATGATCATGCCTTCCACGTCGGTGACGTGCTTGCCGGTCTTCTGGGCCAGCTGCGTCAGGGCGCGGTTGTGGTCCAGGCGGGTCATGGCGGTGAACTGGCCCGGGTCCAGGTCCGGCGCGTTGCAGGAGGCGATCAGCGCGTTGGTGTTGGCCGGGTTGCCTACCACCAGCACCTTCACGTCGCGGCTGGCATTGTCGTTGAGCGCCTTGCCCTGGACGGAGAAGATCGCCGCGTTGGCTTCCAGCAGGTCCTTGCGCTCCATGCCCGGACCGCGCGGACGGGCGCCGACCAGCAGGGCGTAGTCGGCGTCCTTGAAGGCGACGTTGGCGTCATCGGTGGCGACGATCTCCTGCACCAGCGGGAAGGCGCAGTCGTTGAGCTCCATCACCACCCCCTTCAGGGCCTCCATCGCCGGCGTGATCTCGAGCAGTTGCAGGATGACCGGCTGGTCCTTGCCCAGCATGTCGCCGGAGGCAATGCGGAAGGCGAGCGAGTAGCTGATCTGGCCGGCAGCACCGGTAATGGCAATACGGACGGGATCTTTCATGGTGGCTCCTTGGGTTGTCAACGCGCGGGTTGTCGCCGTGAGGATGGGCCAGGGCAGGCAGGCCACCTGCCCCGGCCGGAATTCGGACCGCCAAGATGGTATGCCTGCAGTGCACAAAACTCAATTCGACGTGCGGCTAGTGGCGGCAGCCACACGCCTCGAGACACCCCTGCCGGCCCTGAGCTATCCTGAGCCGGTTGACGCCCTCGCTGCACGAACATCGTACCGAACCAGGGAAGGTCCGAATGCCTCGCCGCCACCCCCCGCTCTCCGTACTGCTGGCCATCGGCCTGGTACTGCTGTTGCTGCTATGGCTCGCCCTGGGTGACCTGGAGCGCTTTCGCGACACCGCACCACCGGGGGCCGATGCCGAGGCATCCGAGCCACCGCGGGTGGAGGTGCGTGAGCGCCGGGCGGAGGACCATGCCCCGCGGCTGCTGGTACAGGGCCAGCTCGAGGCCCACCGCGAACTGGAGCTGCGGGCCCGCCAGGCCGGGCGGGTCGCGGCGCTGCCCGTGCCCCTGGGCAGCCCGGTCGAACACGGCGAGGTGCTGCTGGAGATCGCCAGGGACGAGTTGCCCGAGCGACTCGAGCAGGCCGAGGCGGAACTCGCCCTGGCCCGGGCCGAGCTGGCCGGGGCCGATGACCTGCGCCGACGCGAGCTGATCTCCAACCCGGACTACCTGCGCCTGCAAAGCGGCGTCAGCCGGGCCGTGGCCGAGGTCGCCGCACTGCGCCGCCAGCTCGACGAGACCCGCCCCACCGCACCCTTCGACGGCGTCCTCGACCGCCTCGACGTGGAGCCCGGCGATCTGCTGCAGGTCGGCGAGAGCTGGGGGCGCCTGGTGGACGCCAGCCGCCTCATCGCCAGCGGCTGGGCCCCGCAGCGGGAGGCCCTGGGCCTGGCGCCGGGCCTGGCCGCCGAGGTGCGCCTGCTCGATGGCTCGCGGCTTGACGGGGAACTGACCCATGTGGCCAGCCGTGCCGACGAGAGCACCCGCAGCTTCCGTATCGAGGTGGCCGCGGACAACCCCGAGGGGCGCCGCCTGGCCGGCGCCAGCGCCACCCTGGTCGTCACCCTGCCCGAGCGCCAGGTCCACCGTCTCTCCCCCGCCCTGCTCGAGCTCGACGACCAGGGTCGGCTGGCCGTCAAGCACCTGGATGACGACGATCGCGTGGTGCTCGAGCGGGTCGAGCTGGTCGATGCCGACGCCCGCGAGGCCCGGGTGGCCGGCCTTCCCGAGCGGGTGCGGTTGATCACCCTGGGGGGCGGCTTCGTCGCACCCGGGGAGCGGGTCACGGCGGTAGCCGCCGAGGCCATGCCGGAAGCCCGGAGCGCCCTCGCACCGCCGGAGCCGCGCTGACATGCGCGCCCTCATCGAGGCGGCGCTGGAGCGTTCGCGCACCACCCTGCTGCTGCTGGCCGCGCTGCTGCTCGCCGGCCTGGCGGCCTGGCAGGCGGTGCCCAAGGAGGCCAATCCCGACGTCACCATTCCCCTCATCTATGTCTCCCTGTCGCTGGAGGGCGTGAGCCCCGAGGATGGCGAACGCCTGCTGGTGCGCCCCATGGAGCAGGAGCTGCGCACCATCGAGGGCCTGCGCAAGCTGACCTCGCAGTCGAGCGAGGGCCATGCCGCGGTGATGCTGGAGTTCGACGCCGGCTTCGACCCCGACCAGGCCCTCACGGATGTGCGCGAGGGAGTCGACATCGCCAGCGCCGAACTGCCCGGCGAGGCCGACGAGCCGCGTGTCATGGAGGTCAATGTGGGGCTCTTCCCGGTGCTCACCATCGGCCTCTCGGGTCCGCTGGACGAGACCCGGCGGCTGGCCGTGGCGCGCCAGCTCGAGGAGGAGATCGAGGGGATCGCCGGGGTGCTGGAGGTCGATATCGGCGGCGATCGCGAGGACCTGCTCGAGATCGTCGTCGACCCGCTGGTGCTCGACAGCTACGGCGTCGATTTCGACAGCCTGTTCAGCCTGGTCAGCCGCAACAACCGCCTGGTGGCCGCGGGCAGCCTCGACACCGGCGCCGGCCGCATGGCGCTGAAGGTGCCCGGGGTGATCGAGGATCTCGAGGACGTGATGGGCATGCCGGTGAAGGTCGATGGCGAGCGGGTGGTGACCTTCGGCGACGTGGCCTGGATCCGTCCCACCTTCAAGGACCCGGAGGGCTTCGCGCGCATCGACGACCAGCCGGCGCTGGTGCTGGAGATCTCGAAGCGCGCCGGGGCCAACATCATCGCCACCATCGAGCAGGTGCACGGCCTGCTGAAGGAGGCCGCCGGACTGATCCCCGAGGAGCTCGAGGTCACCACCATCATGGACCAGTCCGAGACCGTCGAGGAGATGCTCTCGGAGCTGCTCAACAACGTGCTCACCGCGGTGGCGCTGGTGCTGGTGGTGATCCTGGCCGCCATGGGGGTGCGCTCGGCGCTGATGGTGGGGCTGACCATCCCCGGCGCCTTCCTCACCGGCATCCTGCTGATCTGGGTGATCGGCTACACCCTGAACATCGTGGTGCTCTTCTCGTTGATCCTGGTCGCCGGGATGCTCGTCGACGGCGCCATCGTGGTCAGCGAGCTGGCCGACCGCCACCTGCGCCAGGGCCAGTCGCCCCGCGAGGCCTGGGTCAATGCCGCCGCACGCATGAGCTGGCCGGTGATCGCGTCCACCGCCACGACGCTGGCGGTGTTCATCCCCCTGCTGTTCTGGCCCGGCGTGGTGGGCGAGTTCATGAAGTACCTGCCGGCCACGGTGATCCTCTGCCTGCTCGCCTCCCTGGCCATGGCACTGGTGTTCCTGCCCACCCTGGGCGGGGTCTTCGGCGCCCGTGCCACCCGCGTCCGCAACGACCGGGAGCTGATCACCGCCGGCGGCCGCCTCTACCGCGCCCTGCTCGCCCGGCTGCTGGCCTGGCCGGGGTTGACCCTGGTGATCGCCCTGCTGCTGATGGCGCTGATCTACACCGCCTATGCCCGCTTCAATCACGGGGTCGAGTTCTTTCCCAGCGTGGAGCCCGACAACGCCCAGGTGCTGGTGCGCTCCCGGGGCGACTTCTCGGCCGAGGAGAAGGACGCCGTGGTGCGCAGGGTCGAGGCCAGGCTCGCCGGCATGAGCGAGGTCGAGGCCCTCTATGCCCGCTCCTTCACGGCGCCCGACGAGCAGCTCGGTGCCGACGTGATCGGGGTGCTGCAGTTCCAGCTGATCGACTGGCAACAGCGCCGCCCCGCCGGCACCATCCTCGCCGAGATGGCCGAGCGTACCCGCGAGCTGCCCGGGGTGATGCTGGAGTTCCGTGAACAGGAGATGGGGCCGGCGGGGGGCAAGCCCATCGTGCTGGAGCTCAGCGCCCATGATCCGGCCCTGACGGACCAGGCGGTGACCGCGCTGCGCAGGACCATGCTCGACCTGGGCGGTTTCCGTGACATCGAGGACAACCGCAGCCTGCCCGGGGTGGAGTGGCGCGTGCGGGTCGACCGCGAGGCGGCCGCCCGCTTCGGCACCGACGTGACCGCCATCGGCAGTGCCGTGCAGCTGATCACCACCGGGCTGCAGGTGGCCAGCTACCGCCCCGCCGGGGTCAATGACGAGGTGGACATCCGGGTGCGCCTGCCGGAGGACGCGCGGTCGCTGGACCAGCTCGGCCGGCTGACGCTGAACACTCGCCGGGGGCAGGTACCGATCTCCCACTTCGTGACCCTGGAGCCGGCACCCAAGGTGGGCACCCTGCACCGCATCGACGGGCGTCGCGCCATCACCCTGGAGGCCGACGTGGAAGATGGATACCGTCCCGACGAGCGCCTGCGCACCCTGCTCGATGCCATGGAACCGCTTCCCGAGGGGGTGATCGTCAATGTCGCCGGCGAGCAGGAGGACCAGCAGGAAGCGATGCAGTTCCTGGTCACCGCCTTCCTGGTGGCGATCTGCCTGATGGCCCTGATCCTGGTCACCCAGTTCAACAGCCTCTACCAGGCGGCACTGGTGCTCTCGGCGATCGTCTTCTCCACCGCCGGAGTGCTGCTGGGGCTGCTGGCCAACGCCCAGCCCTTCGGTATCGTCATGGTGGGAATGGGCATCATCGCCCTGGCGGGAATCGTGGTGAACAACAACATCGTGCTGATCGATACCTACAACCAGCTGCGCCGCGAGGGACTCGGCGCCAGCGAGGCGGCGCTGGAGGCCGGCGGGCTGCGCCTGCGGCCGGTCCTGCTCACCGCCCTCACCACGGTGCTCGGGCTAACCCCCATGGTGCTCGGGGTCAACGTCAACCTGTTCGCCCCGAGCCTGGGGATCGGCGCCCCATCGACCCAGTGGTGGACCCAGCTCTCCAGCGCCATCGCCGGCGGCCTGACCTTCGCCACCGGGCTGACGCTGCTGCTCACCCCCTGCATGCTGGTGCTGGGCGCCCGGTTTCACCGGTAGCTGGAAGCGGGAAGCGGGAAGCGGGAAGCGGGAAGCGGGAAGCGGGAAGCGGGAAGCGGGAAGCGGGAAGCGGGAAGCGGGAAGCGGGAAGGCAGCATAAGCTTGCCGCATCCCATGGCAAACACCCCCGCAGCACTGCCAAGGGGGTGTTTCTTCTTCGAGCTCATGGCTTGCAGCTCCCGGAGGAGCCGGGTCAGACGCGGGTCTGCGCCCTCGCCTCGGCCCGGGAGGTGTCCGGGGCATGGGCCGCATGCAGGCGGGCAATCAGCTGGTCTTCCAGGGCAAAGCGTTCGGTCAGCCCCTTGGCCAGGCGATCGAGCCAGGCCGGCAGGCGCGCCAGGTGCTGCTTGCAGCGCATCGGGCTCTCGTAGTCGGCGTCGAAGGCCAGCACCAGTTCGGTGGACATCTCCAGACGCTCCAGCAGCTTGTCGGCGATACCCAGCGCCTCGTGATCGTCGAAGGCCCTGGCCTCCTCCCGCAGCTGGGGATAGATCTCGAAGTGCCCGGCACTGATGTAGTCCATCAGCAGCTCGCTGAAGGCGTCGATGCGTGCCTTGCTCACCGCTTCCAGCTCCGCGTCGCAGGCTTCCTTGAGTTCGAGGAAGTTGACCAGCAGCTCACGGCGCTCGTCGAGCCAGCGGTCGATCAACTCGTGCACGCCACCCCAGCGCTCGAGCGCGGTCTTGCAATCTTCCAGCATGGGCGCCTCCCTTGCTCGATGATGCCGAAGGCGTCGTCCGCCCGGCCGTCGAATCCACAGACTCACCCCTGCCGGGCCTGCTGTCAATGCTGTTCCTCCTGGCGCCCGTCCGCCGGACCGCGCTCCCTGATCCAGAGCCCATGCAGCAGGAGGAACTCGTCCCCGCGGGACGCCATGCGCCCCCGCATCGCCACGCGCCCGGCTAATTACTTCAAGCTTGAAATTTCATACTTGAACTATATGCAGGCCGTGCCTAGGCTGCAGGACAGGCACCACAACAACAACCTCACCTGCGGATGATCACGAGCCATGAGGATAGCCTGTCTCGGTGGAGGCCCCGCGGGGCTCTACTTCGCCATCAGCATGAAACTGCATGATCCCGACCACGAGATCGTGGTGATCGAGCGCAACCGCCCCGACGACACCTTCGGCTGGGGGGTGGTGCTCTCCGACGAGACCCTGGACAACCTGGCGCGAAACGATGCCGCCAGCGCCGAGCGAATCCGCGAGCACTTCGCCTACTGGGACGACATCGCGGTGATCCACCAGGGGGTCAAGACGGTCTCCACCGGCCACGGCTTCTGCGGCATCGGCCGCCGCCAGCTGCTGCTCCTGCTGCAGGCCAGGGCCCGGGAGCTGGGCGTCGAGCTGCGCTTCGAGACCGACATCCCCGAGCCCTCCATCGACGACCTGCGCCGCGAGTTCTACCTGGTGCTGGCGGCCGACGGCCTCAACTCCCGCACCCGCCAGCGCTACGCCGAGCACTTCCGGCCCGATATCGAGGTGCGCGCCTGCAAGTTCGTCTGGCTCGGCACCCACCAGACCTTCGACGACGCCTTCACCTTCATCTTCGAGAAGACCGAGCATGGCTGGGTATGGGCCCACGCCTACCAGTTCGACGACGACACCGCGACCTTCATCGTCGAGTGCAGCGAGCCCACCTGGCGGGCCTTCGGCTTCGGCGAGATGAGCCAGCAGGAATCGATCGCCGTCTGCGAGCGGATCTTCGCCGACCACCTCGGCGGCCATGCGCTGATGACCAACGCCCACCATATCCGCGGCTCGGCCTGGATCAACTTCCCGCGGGTGCTCTGCGCACGCTGGAGTCACGACAACGTGGTGCTGATGGGCGACGCCGCCGCCACCGCCCACTTCTCCATCGGCTCGGGCACCAAGCTGGCACTCGAGAGCGCCATCGCCCTGGCCGACTACCTGCACAGCGAACCCGACATGGCCGCCGCCTTCGCCCGCTACGAGGAGGAGCGCCGTCTCGAGGTCCTGCGCCTGCAGTCGGCGGCACGCAACTCCACCGAATGGTTCGAGCAGGTGGAGCGTTATCTCGACCTCGACCCGGTGCAGTTCAACTACTCCCTGCTGACCCGTTCCCAGCGCATCAGCCACGAGAACCTTCGTCTGCGCGATCCGCAGTGGCTGGAGAGCGCCGAGCGCTGGTTCCAGGCACGGGCGGGCAACGACGGCAGTGCCCGGGCGCCCATGTTCGCGCCCTTCAGGCTGCGCGACATGACCCTGGCCAACCGCGTGGTGGTCTCTCCCATGGCGCAGTACAAGGCGGTGGAGGGTTGCCCCACAGACTGGCACTTCGTCCACTACGCCGAGCGCGCCAAGGGCGGCGCCGGCCTGGTCTACACCGAGATGACCTGCGTCAGCCCCGAGGGGCGCATCACCCCGGGGTGTCCCGGCTTCTATGCCCCGGACCAGGAGGCGGCCTGGAAGCGGCTGTGTGACTTCGTCCACGCCGAGACACCGGCGAAGCTCTGCGCCCAGGTCGGCCACGCCGGACCCAAGGGGTCGACCCAGCTCGGCTGGCAGGAGATGGACGCCCCGCTGCCCGAGGGCAACTGGCCGATCCTGGCAGCTTCCGCCGTGCCCTGGTCACCACGCAACCAGGTGCCCAAGGCGATGGACCGCCGCGACATGGATCTCGTCCGCGAGCAGTTCGTGGCGGCCGCCCGCATGGCCGACCGCGCCGGCTTCGACATGCTCGAGGTGCACGCCGCCCACGGCTACCTGCTGTCGTCCTTCATCACGCCGCTGACCAATCGCCGCGACGACGAGTACGGCGGCTCGCTGGAGAACCGCATGCGCTACCCCCTGGAGGTGATCCGCGCGGTGCGCCAGGCATGGCCCGAGCACAAGCCGCTGTCGGTGCGCATCTCGGCCACCGACTGGGTCGGCGACGAGGGCGTCACCCCCTCCGATGCCGTGGCGATCGCCCGGCTGCTCCAGGCCGCCGAGGTGGACATCGTCGACGTCTCCGCCGGGCAGACCTCGACCCGGGCGCAGCCGGTCTACGGGCGCATGTTCCAGACGCCCTTCTCGGACCGCATCCGCAACGAGACCGGCATGGCGACCATGGCGGTGGGCAACATCTACCAGGCCGACCACGTCAACTCGATCCTGATGGCCGGCCGTGCCGACCTGGTGTGCCTGGCCCGGCCGCACCTCGCCGATCCCTACTGGACCCTGCACAGTGCGGCCGGCCTCGGCGACGACCAGTGCGACTGGCCGGCCCCCTACCGGGCCGGCCGCGACCAGCTCCTGCGGCTGGCCGAGCGCGGCGAGGGATGGACATGAACCGGACACACCTCGACGGCAAGCGCGTCGTCATCACCGGCGGCGGCAGCGGCATCGGCGCCGACATGGCGCTGGCCTTCGCCGAGGCCGGCGCCGAGGTGACCATCACCGGGCGGCGCCGCGAGCCGCTGGACACCAGTGCCGGGCGGCATCCTGCGATCACGGCGAAAGTCGTCGATGTCACCGACGAGGCCGCCATGGTGGCGCTGTTCGAGGGACTCGGCGAGGTCGATATCGTGATCGCCAATGCCGGCGCCGCCGAGAGCGCCCCCCTCTCGCGCACCGGGCTCGACCAGTGGCAACGCCTGCTCGACGTCAATCTCACCGGGGTCTTCCTCACCCTGCGCGAGGGTCTCGGGCGGCTCACCGATGGCGGCCGGCTGATCGCCGTGGCCTCCACCGCCGGCCTCAAGGGCTACCCCTATGTGGCCCCCTATTGCGCCGCCAAGCACGGCGTGGTGGGGCTGGTGCGGGCCCTGGCGAAGGAGACCGCCGCTCGCGACATCACCGTCAATGCCCTCTGCCCCGGCTTCACCGATACCCCGCTGCTCGAGGCCAGCGTCGCGACCATCGTCGCCCGCACGAGCCAGTCCGCGGAGCAGGCGCGGGGACATTTCCGGTCGACCAACCCCACCGGCCGCCTGATCCGCCCCGCCGAGGTGACGGCCACGGCGCTGTGGCTCTGCGGCCCGGACAGTGGCGCCATCACCGGCCAGGCGATATCGATCTCGGGAGGCGAGACATGACGGCGCCCACGTCAAGCCAGGCAGCCCTGAGCAAGGAGCGTCTGCGCCTCTGGCTGCGCCTGCTGCGGGTGACCCGCCAGGTCGAGTCGGAACTGCGCGAACGGCTGCGCCTGGAGTTCGACTCCACCCTGCCGCGCTTCGATGTCCTGGCCGCGCTGTTCCGCGAGCGGGAGGGGCTGAAGATGAACGAGCTGTCGCGGCGCCTGCGGGTCTCCAACGGCAATGTCACCGGCATCGTCGAGCGGCTGGTGGATGACGGCCTGGTGACGCGTATCGCCATCGAGGGGGACCGTCGCGCCACCCTGGTCCGCCTGACCGAGGCCGGTCGCCGCGCCTTCGCCGAGATGGCCGTGGCCCACGAGGGCTGGGTCAACGCCCTGCTCGACGGCGTCACCGAAGCGGATGCCCACCACATCGGCGAGCTGCTGCACCGCTTGCCGGCCGACACGGGAGAGACGAGATGAACCTGGCCGACCTGACGCCACGACACTTCCTCTGGCGCATGGAGGGCGACGTCGCGGTCATCCGCCTGAATCGCCCCGAGCGCAAGAACCCCCTGACCTTCGACAGCTACGCCGAGCTGCGCGACACCTTCCGCGACCTGGCCTATGCCGAGGACGTCAAGGCGGTGGTGTTCGCCCCCAACGGCGACAACTTCTGCTCCGGCGGCGACGTGCACGAGATCATCGCGCCGCTGGTGGACAGCGACATGAAGCAGCTGCTGGCCTTCACGCGCCTGACCGGCGACCTGGTCAAGGCGATGCTGAACTGCTCCAAGCCGATCATCGCCGCGGTGGACGGCGTCTGCGTCGGCGCCGGCGCCATCATCGCCATGGCCTCGGACATCCGCTTCGCCACGCCCCGGGCCAGTACCGCCTTCCTCTTCACGCGGGTGGGCCTGGCCGGCTGCGACATGGGCGCCTGCGCCATCCTGCCGCGCATCATCGGCCAGGGGCGCGCCGCCGACCTGCTCTACAGCGGCCGCAGCATGAGCGCCGAGGAGGGCCAGCAATGGGGCTTCTACAACCGGCTGGTCGAGCCCGAGGCGCTCGAGGCCGAGGCCCTGGCCTACGCCACCCGTCTCGCCCGGGGGCCCACCTTCGCCCACGGCATCACCAAGACCCAGCTCAACCAGGAGTGGTCGATGAGCCTGGAGCAGGCCATCGAGGCCGAGGCCCAGGCCCAGGCGATCTGCATGCAGACCGGCGACTTCGAGCGCGCCTATCGCGCCTTCGCCGCCAGACAGAAACCGGTCTTCGAGGGGGACTGATGAGCGATTCGAGCTTTCTCCACTGGCCCTTCTTCGAGGCACGCCACCGGGAGCTCGCCGAACGGCTGGAGGCCTGGTGCCGGACCGAGCTGCCCCGCGACCACGACGACGTGGATGCCAGCTGCACCGGCCTGGTGCGCGACCTGGGCCGGGCCGGCCTTCTCGAGCTCACCGGCGGCGACGCCATCGACGTGCGCAGCCTGTGCCTCGCCCGCGAGACCCTGGCGCGCCACGACGGACTGGCCGACTTCGCCTTCGCCATGCAGGGCCTGGGCACCGGTGCCATCAGCCTCCATGGCAGCGCCGAGCAGGCCCGGTGGCTGGAGCGGACCCGCCGCGGCGAGGCGATAGCGGCCTTCGCCCTGACCGAGCCGAACTCCGGCTCCGACGTGGCCCGTATCGACACCCGGGCCGAGCGCATCGGCGACGAGTACCGCCTGAACGGCGAGAAGACCTGGATCTCCAACGGCGGCGTCGCCGACCTCTACACGGTGTTCGCCCGCACCGGCGAGGGACCCGGCGCCAAGGGGTTGTCGGCCTTCCTCGTGCCGGCCGACACCCCGGGGCTCGAGATCCGCGAGCGGCTCGAGACCCTCTCGCCCCACCCCCTGGCGCGACTCGGCTTCGACGACCTTCGCCTGCCGGCCAGTGCCCTGATCGGCGAGCCGGGCCAGGGCTTTCGTATCGCCATGTCGGTGCTGGATGTCTTCCGTGCCACGGTGGGCGCCGCCGCCCTGGGGTTCGCCCGCCGGGCCCTCGACGAGTCGCTGGCGCGGGCGCGCAGCCGCGAGCTGTTCGGCGGCCGGCTGGCCGACCTGCAGATGGTCCAGGGACACCTGGCCGACATGGCGCTGGACGTGGATGCCGCCGCGCTGCTGGTCTACCGCGCCGCCTGGACCAAGGACCAGGGGGCCGAGCGGGTCACCCGGGAGTCGGCCATGGCCAAGCTGTTCGCCACCGATCGTGCCCAGGCGGTCATCGACAAGGCCGTCCAGCTCCACGGCGGCGACGGGGTGCGCAGGGGCCATATCGTCGAGAGCCTCTATCGCGAGATCCGCGCCCTGCGCATCTACGAGGGGGCCTCGGACGTGCAGAAGCTGGTGATCGCCCGCAGCGCACTCGCCACCGACGACCGAGGCCAGGCCCCGGGACAACCGACCCGGGACACCCGCAGCACCTGACAGCGTATCCCCTGTCGACGCCTCCGGGCGCCGAACACAACAACAACATGCTGTACGGAGAATGGTCATGAAAAGCCCGTCGGCCCATGCCGATACCTTCGCCCGGGACAACCTGCCGCCTCCCGGGCAGCAGCCCGACTTCCTGCTGGATGGCTTCGACTACCCCGAGCGGCTCAACGCCGCCGTGGAACTCTGCGAGCGTCAGATCGAACGGGGCCACGGCGAGCGGATCGCGCTGGTCGGCAACGGCCGCAGCCGCACCTACCTCGAGCTCGCCGAGTGGACCAACCGCCTCGCCCACGCCCTGGTCGAGGAACTCGGCGTGCGCCCGGGCCAGCGGGTGCTGATCCGCTCGGCCAACAACCCGGCCATGGTGGCCTGCTGGCTGGCCGCGACCAAGGTCGGTGCCGTGGTGGTCAATACCATGCCGATGCTGCGCGCCGGGGAGCTCGCCAGGATCGTCGACAAGGCCGAGGTCTCGCTCGCCCTGTGCGACAGCCGGCTGCTCGAGGAGCTCGAGACCTGCGCGGCGGACAGCGCCTTCCTCGAACGGGTAGTGGCCTTCGACGGCGCCGCCGGCCACGACGCCGAACTCGACCGCCTGGCGCTGGGCAAGCCCGGCACCTTCGACGCCGTGGCGACCGCCGCCGACGACGTGGCACTGCTCGGCTTCACCTCCGGCACCACCGGCAAGCCCAAGGCCACCATGCACTACCATCGCGACCTGCTGATCATCGCCGACGGCTATGCGCGCGAAGTGCTGCAGGTCACCCCGGAGGACGTCTTCGTCGGCTCGCCACCGCTGGCCTTCACCTTCGGCCTCGGCGGCCTGGCGATCTTCCCGCTGCGCTTCGGCGCCACCGCGGTGCTGCTCGAGCACGCCACCCCGCCCAACATGATGGAGATCATCCGCGAGCACCGTGCCACCGTGGTGTTCACCGCGCCCACCGCCTATCGCGCCATGCTCGCCGACCGGAAGGATGGCCAGGCGCTGCGGAGCCTGAGGGTGGCGGTCTCGGCCGGCGAGACCCTGCCGCCGCCGATCTACCACGACTGGATCGAGCGCACCGGCACGCCGATCCTCGACGGCATCGGCGCCACCGAGATGCTGCACATCTTCATCTCCAACCGGCTCGACGACCACCGCCCCGGCTGCACCGGCCGTCCCGTCGGCGGCTACCAGGCCCGCGTCGTCGACGAGGAGATGCGGGAAGTGCCCAGGGGGGAAGTCGGCCGCCTGGCGGTGCGCGGCCCCACCGGCTGCCGCTACCTCGCCGATGATCGCCAGCGCGGCTATGTGCGTGACGGCTGGAACCTCACCGGCGATGCCTTCATCCAGGACGACGAGGGCTACTTCCACTTCGCCGCCCGCAGCGACGACATGATCATCTCGGCCGGCTACAACATCGCCGGCCCCGAGGTGGAGGCGGCCCTGCTGGCCCACGAGGCGGTCCAGGAGTGCGCCGTGATCGGCGCTCCGGACGGTGAGCGTGGACAGATCGTCGAGGCTTTCGTGGTACTTTGCCCCGGTAACGAGCCCGGCGAGGCGTGCGTGAAGCGGCTGCAGGACCACGTCAAGCAGCGTATCGCGCCCTACAAGTATCCACGTTCGATACGCTTCGTGGAGACGCTGCCGAAGACGGCCACCGGCAAGGTCCAGCGCTTCCGGCTGCGCCAGGAGCACTACCCGGACACGGCCTGGCCCGGCTCGACGCGACCTGGCCCGCCCCGGCCATGACGATGAACCCGCGCCTCCGACGAGGCGCCCCGTACAACAAGACGACAAGCGCAGAAGGATACTCTCATGAAGAAACTCGCTAGCTTCGGCCTCGGTCTGCTGATGACATCCGCCATGGCGGCGGCCCAGGCCGAGGAGGTGAAGATCGGCATGATCACCACCCTCTCCGGCGGCGGCTCCCACCTGGGCGTGGATGTCCGTGACGGCTTCATGCTCGCCATCGAACAGTCCGGGCGCAGTGACATCGAGGTGCTGATCCAGGACGACGGCAATCGCCCCGACCTGGCCCGCAGCCTGTCCAACGAGTTCATGCAACGCGACAACGTCGACATCCTGACCGGCATCATCTGGTCCAACCTGGCCATGGCGGTCGTGCCGGCGGCGGTTCGCCAGGGTGTCTTCTACATCTCTCCCAATGCCGGCCCCTCGGACCTGGCGGGGCGCATGTGCCACGAGAACTACTTCAACGTCGCCTGGCAGAACAACAACCTGCACGAGGCCATGGGCGCCTATGTCAAGGGCGAGGGCTTCGCGAAGCCCATCCTGCTGGCCCCCAACTACCCTGCCGGCACCGACGCCCTGGCCGGCTTCAAGCACCGCTACGAGAACGAGGTGGTCGACGAGATCTATACCCAGATGGGCCAGACCGACTACGCCGCCGAGATCGCCCAGATCCGGGCCAGCGATGCCGACAGCCTGTTCTTCTTCCTCCCCGGCGGCATGGGCATCTCGTTCATGAAGCAGTGGGAAAGCTCCGGGGTCGACCTGCCGATCTTCGGCGCCGCCTTCTCCTTCGACGAGATCATCATCCAGGCGGTGGGCAGTGCGGCGATCGGGGCCATGAACACCTCCCAGTGGGCCTATGACCTCGACAACGAGACCAACCACGCCTTCGTCGACAGCTTCCGCGAGACCTATGAGCGGACCCCGACGCTCTACGCCTCCCAGGGGTTCGATACCGCCAACCTGATCCTCAGCGCCCTGGAGAAGGCGCATCCCGACGACCAGGACGCCTTCCGCGAGGCGCTGCGCGAGGCCGACTTCGCCTCGGTGCGCGGCAAGTTCCGCTTCGGCAGCAATCACCACCCGATCCAGGACATCCATGTCCGCGAGGTGGTCGAGGGCGACGATGGCCAGCCCACCAACCGCCTGGTCGGCCTGGCCATCGAGGATATCCAGGACGTCTTCGCCGCCGAGTGCCAGATGTAAGCGTGACGACGCCGGGTCCCCCGTGACCCGGCGAACCCCACCCTCTGCCAAGGATGCCCGACGTGTCCGCTACCCTGCTTATCGAGCAACTCATCAACGGTCTGCAGCTCGGTACCATGCTGTTCCTGATGGCCAGTGGCCTGACCCTGGTGTTCGGCGTGATGGGTCTGATCAACCTGGCCCACGGCTCCTTCTACATGGTCGGCGCCTATGCCACGGCCCTGGTCACCGCTGCCACCGGCTCCTTCTTCATCGGGCTGGTCGTCGGCATCGCCGTGGCCGCGGCGGTCGGCGCACTGGTCGAGCTGATCGTCATTCGTCGCCTCTATCACCGCCCGCACCTGGACCAGGTGCTGGCCACCTTCGCCCTGATCCTGGTGTTCTCCGAGGGCACCCGCTGGCTGTTCGGCTCCTCGCCGCTCTGGCTCAGCCCACCCGAGCTGCTGTCGGGCTCGGTGGCACTGCCCGGGGGCTCCCGCTATCCGGTCTACCGGCTGGTGATCATCGGCGTGGGCATCCTGATCGCGCTGGGCCTCTATCTGCTGATCACCCGCACCCGCCTGGGCATGCGCATTCGTGCCGGGGAGAGCGACCGCGAGATGATCGGCGCCCTGGGCGTCAACATCGCCCGGCTCTACACCCTGGTCTTCGCCCTCGGCGCGGCCCTGGCGGGCCTGGCCGGGGCCATGGTCGGGGCCCTGCAATCGGTACAGGTGGGCATGGGAGAGCCGGTACTGATCCTGGCCTTCGTGGTGATAGTCATCGGCGGCATCGGCTCGATCAAGGGGGCCCTCTACGGCGCCCTCCTGGTCGGTGTCGTCGACACCCTGGGGCGCATCTTCCTGCCGGCCTTCTTCCGCCATTTCATGAGCCCCTCCGAAGCCGCCGGCGTGGGAGCCGCGCTGGCGGCCATGCTGATCTACATCCTCATGGCCGTGATTCTCGCGTTCAAGCCCAAGGGACTCTTTGCCGCCCATGACTAAGCCAACGACGCCCACCATCGCCCGACCCGGCCTGCCGAAACCCTCGGCGCGCTGGCTCGACCGCAAGGGCCTGGTCCAGATCGGCCTGCTCGCCCTGCTGCTGCTGGCTCCCCTGGCCGCCTACCTGCTGGGCCACATCTACTACGTCAACCTGGCCTCGCGCATCACCCTGGTCGCCATGGCCGCCGTGGGGCTCAACCTGGCCATCGGCTACGGCGGCATGATCAGCTTCGGCCACGCCGCCTACTTCGGCCTGGGGGGCTACGTGGCCGGCATCAGCGCCTACCACGCCTTCGATGTCAGCCCCTTCATGACCTGGCCGGTGGCCATTCCCGGCAGCGACAGCATGCTGGTGATCTGGCTGGCGGCCATCCTGCTGTGTGGCCTGCTGGCGCTGGCCATCGGCGCGATCTCGCTGCGCACCACGGGCGTCTACTTCATCATGATCACCCTCGCCTTCGCCCAGATGGTGTACTACTTCGCCAACTCCTGGCCCTCCTATGGCGGCGAGGACGGCCTGCCGATCTACCTGCGCAACGGCCTGCCCCTGGTCGACAGCAACGATCCGCTGACCTTCTTCCTGGTCTGCTTCACCGGCCTGGTGCTGGCCATGGCGATCACCTCACGGCTGATGAAGTCGCGCTTCGGCGCCGCCCTGACCATGGCTCGGCTCAACGACACCCGCCTGGCCACCGCCGGCATCTCGGCCTACCCCATCCGCCTGGTCGCCTTCGTCATCTCGGCGATGATCACCGGCCTGGCCGGTGCGCTCTACGCCGACCTCAACGGCTTCGTCAGCCCCACCATGCTCAGCTGGCACCTGTCGGGCGAGTTGATGGTGATCGTGATCCTGGGCGGCGTGGGCCGCCTCTACGGGCCCCTTGCCGGTGCCCTCCTGTTCGTGATGATGGAGACCCTGCTGGGCGGGCTGACCGAGTACTGGAAGCTGTTCCTGGGGCTGGTACTGCTGTTCGTGGTGCTGTTCGCCAAGCACGGGGTCATGGGATGGCTGGCAGGGAGGGAGCCCCATGAGTGAGATCGTGCTGTCACTGAACCATCTGCACAAGCGCTTCGGCGCCCTGCAGGCCACCCGCGATGTCTCCCTCGACCTGCACGGCGGCGAGATCCATGCCCTGATCGGCCCCAACGGCGCCGGCAAGTCGACCCTGATCAGCCAGATCGCCGGCAACCTCTCCCCCGACGCGGGCAGCGTGCACCTGGCCGGCCGCGAGATCACCACCCTCAGCGTCGCCCAGCGGGCCCGCCTGGGGCTCGGCCGCAGCTTCCAGGTCTCCTCGCTGGCCGAACCGCTGTCGGTGATCCGCAACGTGATGATCGGGGTCCAGGCGCTGCAGGGGCACAGCTTCCGTTTCTGGAAGCCGGTGGGCCGCGACGAGAGCCTGCTGGCTCCGGCCCGGGAGGCGCTGGAGAGGATGCAGCTGAACCAGCGTGCCGACACGCCGGTCGCCGAGCTCTCCCATGGCGAACGCCGCCAGGTCGAGGTGGCCTGCGCCCTGGCGCTGAAGCCCCGGGCCCTGCTGCTCGACGAGCCCATGGCGGGCCTGGGGCCGGAGGGCACGGCGCGCCTGACCGAACTGCTGGAGGCCCTCAAGCTCGAGGTGCCGATCCTGCTGATCGAACATGACATGGAGGCAGTGTTCCGGCTCGCCGACCGCATCTCGGTGCTGGTCTCGGGCAGCGTCATCGCCCACGGCGACAGCGCCACCATCCGTCAGGACCCGCGGGTTCGCGAAGCCTACCTGGGAGATTGAGATGCTCGAGATCACCGCCATCGAAACCTTCTACGGGCCTTCCCAGGCGCTGTTCGGCGTGGACCTCAGCGTGCAGGCCGGCGAGATGGTGGCCCTGATGGGCCGCAACGGCATGGGCAAGACCACCACCATCCGCTCCATCTTCGGCCTCACTCCGGCACGCAGCGGCAGCATCACCTTCGAGTCGCGGGAACTGCGCCGCCTGCCGGCCTATCGCATCGCCCAGGCCGGGCTCGGCCTGGTACCCGAGGGACGGCGCTGCTTCCCCAACCTCTCGGTGCGGGAGAACCTGGTGGTCACTCGCCAACCCGGCGACTGGAGCCTGGCACGGGTCGAGCAGCTCTTTCCCCGGCTGGCCGAACGTCGCAGCCAGATGGCGAACACCCTCTCGGGCGGCGAGCAGCAGATGCTGGCCATCGGCCGGGCGCTGATGACCAACCCGCGCCTGCTGGTGCTCGACGAGGCCACGGAGGGCCTGGCCCCGGTGATCCGTCGGGAGATCTGGTCCGCCATCCGCCTGCTCAAGGAGCAGGGCCAGTCGATTCTCATCGTCGACAAGTCGCTCTCCGAGCTGCTGCCGGTGGCCGACCGCTGCACCATCCTGGAGAAGGGGCGCACCGTCTGGTCGGGCCGGCCGGAGGCGCTGGACGACGACGTTCGCGACCGTTACCTCGGCGTATGACAGGGGGTTCCATGCCGTTCACCACCCAGCGCAAGGTGCGCTTCCAGCACTGCGATCCGGCAGGCATCGTCTTCTACCCCCGTTACTTCGAGATGATCAACTCGGTGGTGGAGGACTGGTTCGAGGAAGTGGTCGGCCACGACTTCAACCGCTTGCATGTGACCTCGGGCACCGGGGTACCCACCGCCTCCATCGAGACGCAATTCCACGCCCCCAGCCGGCTGGGAGACTGGCTGGAGTTCCGCCTGACGCCCCTGGCCACGGGGCGTACCAGCCTGAAGCTGCAGGTCACCGCCTGCTGCGGCGACCAGCGACGCCTGACCAGCGTCTCCACCCTGGTATTCGTCGACCTGGCCAGCGGAAGCCCCCTTCCCTGGCCCGACCCCATGCGCCGGCACTTCGCCATGGACTGCCAACAAGGACTACACGATGCGTGACGCCACCCCACACCAACTGCTCCACCCCTCCCGCTGGAAGGCCGCCGTGGGCTATGCCAACGGCATCGCCGCTTCCGGCCGGACGATATTCGTCGGCGGCCAGATCGGCTGGAACGGCGACCAGGAATTCGAGAGCGACGACTTCGTGGCCCAGGTCCACCAGGCCCTGGACAATATCGTGACGGTGCTCAGGGAAGCCGGAGCGGGTCCCGAGCACGTGGTACGCCTGACCTGGTACGTCACCGACAAGCAGGAGTACCTGGCCCGGCTGAAGGAGATGGGGGCCGCCTATCGTGAAGTGATGGGCAAGCACTTCCCGGCCATGACCATGGTCCAGGTGGCCGACCTGATCGAGGACCGCGCCAAGGTCGAGATCGAGGCCACCGCGGTGCTGCCCTGCTGAATCCGGCGCGGGCAGCGGTTCGCCCCGGCACTGCCGGGGCGAGTCCGTGTCGGCGCCTATCGGTGCCAGGCGCCGATCAGCTCGGCGAAGCGCCCCCCCGCCCGGTAGTGCTCCAGGATGGAGAAGTGGTCGTCGCCGGCCAGCAGGTCATGGTCGACCTCGACGCCCTGGCCATGCAGGTGCTCGGCCTGGGCGAGCATCTGCCGTTCGAACTCGCCTGACTCCTCGGCCCCGGCCACCAGGTGCACCTTCGCCGGCACCCGGCACGGCAGGAACAGCGGGCTGTAGTCGGCGACGTCACGACCGGTGAGCTGCAGCTTGGGCTGCAGCCAGGACCAGGGGAAGGGGCGCAGGTCATAGAGGCCGCTGACGGCCAGGGCACCGCGGATCGGGTCATGGGGCAGTCCATAGACCCCCTCCCAGTCGGTGGCCAGCAACATGGCACAGAGGTGACCGCCCGCCGAGTGTCCCGAGATGCTCAGTCGTGCGGGATCGACGCCCAGTGACTCGCCATGGCGATGCATCCAGGCCAGGGCCGCCCGGCTCTGGCGTACCACCTCACCGAAGGCGACGGCGGGGCAGAGGGCATAGTTGACCACCGCCACCGTGATGCCCGCCTCGACCAGGCCGTCGACGACGAAGCCGAACTCCTTGTGACCCAGCGAGCGCCAGTAACCGCCGTGGAAGAACAGGTGGACCGGGGGACGCTCCCCCTCGGCGTGGTAGACATCCATGCGCTCGGCCAGCGAGGGACCGAAGGCGATGTCCTCGCTGACGCGGTGGCGCAGACGGGCACGCTGGCTCCGCCTGCGCCAGTCGTCCACCAGCACCGCCGGATCGCGCCCCTGCATGGGGTCGTACTGGCGATCGATCTCTTCCTGGGTGGCGAAGTCGCGGTAGAGCATGGTGTCGTCCTTCCTGTTGTGCCGGTCGCGGCAGCGCCGGGGCCATGTCGATCAGGCCAGGGGGCGCTCCCGACAGGCGGTGAGCAGCATGCCCAGCGGGGCGAGCGCCAGCACCACGAAGCCGATCAGGGTCCAGCCGGGCAGCGAGATGCCGAGCAGCAGGAAGTCGATCTCGGCACACTCGCCGGACCCCGAGAGCACCATGGCAACCACGTCGCGCAGCGGCAGGATGTCCATCATGTAGTCGAGCCCGGGACCGCAGGTCGGCACCTCATCGGGCGGCAGCGACTGCAGCCAGAGATGGCGCCAGGCCACGCCGATGCCGCCGATCACCGCCGACAGCGACAGCCCGCCGTAGATCGCCGCCCCCGCACGCCCGCCAGGGT
The DNA here is from genome assembly GCF_049166755.1 of Halomonas terrestris. Taxonomy (NCBI): domain Bacteria; kingdom Pseudomonadati; phylum Pseudomonadota; class Gammaproteobacteria; order Oceanospirillales; family Halomonadaceae; genus Halomonas; species Halomonas terrestris. Next base: position 31,856 of record NZ_JBMHFZ010000010.1, read on the forward strand.
TGTGGAGCGCGGCGACGGCGAACACCGACGCCGCACCCAGCACGGCGACGCGCTGGAAGATGCACAGCGGGCAGGGCTCGAGCCCGGCGATATGCTCGAGCCCCAGGGCCACGGCCATCATCAGCGCGCAGAAGGCCAGTCCGGCGAGGCTCCACTGGCGTACGGAGAGTCGCTGCAGGGCGTGGGTCACGAGGCTGCCTCGCTGCTCAGCCGGGACTCCCGGGCACGGGTGAAGTAGTGAGCGAGGAAGTCGTCGAAGCCCTCGCTGTCGGCAGCCTCGATATCGCGCTGCTGCTGGTGGGAGGTCTCGACCAGCTGATCGAACAGCACCTGACGGGCGGGGTCCATGGGTTCTTGGCGCAGCCGCTCGGCCTGCTCGCGGGCGATCGCCAGCATGGCATCGCTGAGCTCTTCTCCGCTCGCCTGCAGACGGGCGAGCAGCTCCCCGGAGGGAGTGAGCGAGGGATCCTCGAGCCGCGGCGCCAGGGCGGCCACGGCCTCCCGGTGGGGCGCCCCCTTCTCCAGCAGGTCGAGCAGCTCGGCGACCCCGGCCATCTCGGCCAGGATCTCCCCTCCCCAGTCGGCGATGCTGCGCTGGCGGCCGTCGTGGGTCAGGCGCAGCTCGGGGTCACGGCCGCGCTCCACCACCAGGCGACGGTTGTCGTCGAGCCGGTCGCACTCCTCGTCGGGAATCCAGGGGCTCTCCGAGAGCAGGCACCACATCAGGAAGGCATCGAGGAAGTGGATCTGCTCCTCGTCGATGCCCAGGGTCAGCATGGGGTTGAGGTCGAGGCAGCGCACCTCGATGTACTCCACGCCGCGGGCCTCCAGCGCCTGGCTGGGGGTCTCGTCGTGGCGTGCCACCCGCTTGGGGCGGATGTCGCTGTAGTACTCGTTCTCGATCTGCAGGATGTTGGCATTGAGCTGGCGCCACTCGCCGTCCTCATGAACGCCCATTGCCTGGTAGGCCGGCCAGGGGGTGGAGATGGCATGACGCAGCGTGTTGACGTAGTTGGAGAGCGAGTTGAAGCAGATCTTCAGCTGGGCCTGCACCTTGTTCTGGTAGCCCAGGTCGGACATGCGCAGGCTGGTGGCGTGGCGCGAGACCAGCGTCTCGTCGCCGTGGGCCTCGAACCTGGCGGGCACCTCGCCACCGGCCAGGAAGCTGCGATCCAGTGCCGGCGAGGCACCGAACAGGTAGAGCAGCAGCCAGCTGTGGCGGCGGAAGTTGCGGATCAGCCCGAAGTAGCGCGCCGAGCGGTAGTCGTTCATCGGCGTGTCGTCGGCGCCGTCGAGTTCCCGCAGGCACAGCCAGAGGTCGTCGGGCAACGAGACGTTGTAGTGGATGCCGGCGATGGACTGCATGATGCGCCCGTAACGCACGTCGAGTCCCTTGCGGTAGACGTGTTTCATGGTGCCGACGTTGGAGTCGCCGTAGTCGGCGATGGTCACGCTGTCGTTGCCGTCGAGGCGGGCCGGCATGCTGGCCGGCCAGATCAGCTCGTCCCCCAGGTGGCGGTAGCTGAAGCGGTGCAGGTCGGCGAGGAACGCCATGGCATCGGCCGGCCGACTGTAGACCGGGGTGATGTACTCCAGCAGCGCCTCGGAGTAGTCGGTCGTGATGTGCGGATGGGTCAGCTTGGACCCCAGCGCGGCCGGGTGGGGCGTGGAGGCGATGCGCCCCTGCGGGTCGACGCGCAACCCCTCCTTCTCGATGCCGCGGCGCAGGCGACCGATCAGCCCCCGGCGGGCGGGTTCCTTGAGTCGCTCGATGAGGGTGGCGAGTGAGTCGGACAAGAGAGAACACCCCATGTCGTGGAAGCCGGCCGGAGCGACGCGCTTCACGGTTCGCAATCGTGGCGAGCGCGCGGCAGGCTGTCGCGCGCCCATGAAAGATCAGATTATGGCGCCGACTGGCGACGATTCAAGGTTAGCCTGCTTCGGTTTCTCAGCGGCCCTTCTTCGCCTTGAGCAGGGCGGCCCCCAGGGCACCCATCTGACCACCCGACTGGGTGCCGGGCTCCGCCGGCCGGCCGCCCCGGCGCGACGCCTTGTCCTTGCCGCGACGGCGGTCGTCGCCACTCCCCTGCCGGGGCCTGCCCCCCTCCTCGCCCGGCTGGTCGTCCAGGCGCATGGAGAGGCCGATGCGGGCCCGCTCGAGGTCGACGCTCATCACCTTGACCCTGACGATGTCGCCGGCCTTGACCACCGTGCGGGGGTCCTCGACGAACCGGTCGGAGAGCGCGGAGATGTGCACCAGGCCGTCCTGGTGGACGCCGATGTCGACGAAGGCGCCGAAGTGGGTGACGTTGGTGACGCTGCCCTCGAGGATCATGCCGGGCTCCAGGTCCTTGAGGGTCTCGACCCCCTCGCGGAACTCGGCCGCCTTGAACTCGGGGCGCGGGTCGCGGCCCGGCTTGTCGAGCTCGGCGAGGATGTCGGTCACCGTGGGCACACCGAAGCGCTCGTCGGCGAACTCGGCGGGCCTGAGCGACTTCAGCGTGGCGCTGTCGCCGATCAGGCTGCCGAGATCCCGGCCGCTCTTCTCGGCGATGCGCTCCACCAGCGGGTAGGCCTCGGGGTGCACCGCGCTGGCGTCCAGGGGGTTGTCGCCGTTCATGATGCGCAGGAAGCCCGCGCACTGCTCGAAGGTCCTGGGCCCGAGGCGGCTGACGTCGAGCAGCGCCTTGCGGCTGGTGAAGGCGCCTTCGGCGTTGCGCCGGGCGACGATCGACTCGGCCAGGGCCGGCGAGAGCCCCGCCACCCGGGAGAGCAGTGCGCTCGACGCGGTGTTGAGGTCGACCCCCACGGCGTTCACGCAGTCCTCGATCACCGCCTCGAGGCTTCTCGACAGCTGCACCTGGGAGACGTCGTGCTGGTACTGGCCCACGCCGATGGACTTGGGCTCGATCTTGACCAGCTCGGCCAGCGGGTCCTGCAGGCGCCGGGCGATGGAGACCGCCCCGCGAATGGTGACGTCGAGGTCCGGCAGCTCCCGGGAGGCGTACTCCGAGGCGGAGTAGACCGAGGCGCCGGCCTCGCTGACCATCACCTTGGCCAGCGCGCGCTTGCCGGCCCCGGTCCTTGTAGAAAAGGCCTTGACCAGGTCCCCGGCCAGGCGGTCGGTCTCGCGGCTGGCGGTGCCGTTGCCCACGGCGATCAGCGCCACGTCGTGCTTCTCGACCAGCTTTGCCAGCTCGGCAAGCGACGCCTCCCAGGCGTTGCGGGGGGCATGGGGATAGATCGTGGCGTGCTCGAGGAACTGACCGGTGGCGTCCACCACCGCCACCTTGCAGCCGGTGCGCAGGCCCGGGTCGATGGCCAGTGTGGCCTTCTGCCCCGCCGGGGCGGCGAGCAGCAGGTCCTTGAGGTTGGCGGCGAAGACCTCGATGGCCGCCTGCTCGGCACGCTCGCGCAACCGACCCAGCAGCTCGGTCTCCAGGTGGGTGTAGAGCTTGACCCGCCAGGTCCAGCGCACCACGTCGCGCAGCCATTTATCCGCGGCGCGGCCCTCGTCGCCGCTCCCGTTGAAAATATCGAAGTGGCGGGCGATGGCCACCTGGGCGGGGTGGATCGGGGCCTCGTCCTCGCCGGGCAGCCGGAGGGCCAGGGTCAGCACGCCCTCGTTGCGGCCACGGAACATGGCCAGGGCACGATGGGACGGCGTCTTCGACAGCGTCTCGTCGTGCTCGAAGTAGTCGGAGAACTTGGCGCCCTCGGCCTCCTTGCCGGGAATCACCCGGGCGCTGAGCTCGCCCTCCTGCCACAGCCGCTCGCGCAGGCTGCCCACCAGCTCGGGGTCCTCGGCGAAGCGTTCCATCAGGATCTGACGGGCGCCGTCGAGGGCCGCCTTGGCATCTTCTATGGCGGGGATGTCACCCTCGGCGGCGCGAAGGTACCTGGCCGCCTCGGCCTCGGGGTCCCGGGTGGGGTCGGCCAGCAGGGCCTCGGCCAGCGGCTCGAGGCCCGCCTCGCGGGCGATCTGCGCCTTGGTGCGGCGCTTCTTCTTGTAGGGCAGGTAGAGGTCCTCCAGGCGCTGCTTGGTGTCGGCGGCCTGGATCTGCCCCTTGAGCTCGGCGGTGAGCTTGCCCTGCTCGTCGATGGCGGCGAGCACCGCCACGCGGCGCTCCTCCAGCTCGCGCAGGTAGCCGAGGCGCTCGTGGAGGTTGCGCAGCTGGGTGTCGTCGAGCCCGCCGGTCACTTCCTTGCGATAGCGGGCGATGAAGGGCACGGTGGCCCCGCCGTCGAGCAGCTCCACCGTGGCCGAGACCTGCTGCGGGCGAACGGAAAGCTCCTCGGCGAGGCGCGTGATGATGCGTTGGGTGGCGTCCATGTGAACCTTCGCTGATGCTCGAGAATCGATCGCGACAAGGTACCACAATCGTCACGGTGCCGCCGCCGCCCTCAGCGCCGCCCCCCGGTAACGTCCCAGAAGGGGCGGCGCGCCTCGCGCAGGGCCTCCCGCCGGGTCAGGCCGATATCCCGCAGCAGGTCGTCGCTGAGCTCCCCCAGTTGGTGCCGCTCATGGCGAAGCCGGTTCCAGCGGGCCAGTCGGCGGTAGCCGGCGCGTACCCCGCCGGTGAGCCGTGCCGGAATCCCGCCGGCATCGGTGGCAGCTGTCTCGGTTTCGCAGCAGGTGGACAGGGTCATGACGGTCTCCTCTCACTGGTGGGTGTGGAGGAAGTGTCGAACGGGGGATAGAATCAATCCAATGGATAATCGTGATACTCAACATCAACTGGCGTGATGGATACTGACATGCTCCGGACCATCGACCATGAACTCCTGCGCACCTTCGTCGCGATCGTCGACCACGGCGGGTTCACCCGCGCCGCCCGGGCGGTCAATCGCACCCAGTCCACCGTCAGCATGCAGATCAAGCGGCTCGAGGAGGACGTGATCCAGCGCCCCCTGTTCGAGCGCCAGGGGCATCGAATGCACCTGACCAGCGAGGGCACCACCCTGCTCGGCTACGCACGCCGCATCCTCGACCTGCACGGCGAGGCGCTCAACGTGCTGCGTCAGCCGGACATGGTGGGGCGCGTGAGGCTCGGCGTACCCGATGACTACGTGATGCGCTTCCTGCCGGGCATCCTGAAGTCCTTCTCCCGTACCTGGCCGCTGGTCGACGTGGAGGTGCAGTGCGCGCCCTCCTCCGAGCTGTTGGGTCGCCAGTCGGGCAGCCTCGACCTGAGCATCGTGACCCGCGAGGTGGGCCAGGAGATCGGCGAGATCCTGCGCCAGGATGAGACGGTCTGGGTCGTCGCCGAGAACCACGCCACCCACCAGCAGTCCCCGTTGCCGCTGGCACTGTTCGAGGCGCCCTGCTTCTGTCGCCGCCACGCCAGCGATGCCCTGACGCGTGCCGGACGCCCGTTTCGCATCGCCTACTCCAGTCCCAGCCTGGCCACCCTGCAGGCGGTCGTCGGTGCCGGCCTCGCCGTCTCGGCATGGATGAAGAGCCTGGTCACACCGGGCATGCGTATCCTCGGCGAGGCCGAGGGCTTTCCCCCGCTGCCCGATGCCTCGATCGTGCTGCTGCGCGCACCGGAGGCGGCATCACCGGCGGTGGAGGGCCTGGCACAGCATATCGTCGAGGGCTTCGGGCACTAGGCTATGTCTGAAAAGTCGATGAGCGATGGTCAGACAAGGCAAAAATCGGCGAAAAGGCGGAGTTTACGGGGTGTAAATGAGTACTTTGAGCTGATTTTTAACGCCGTATGACCGAGCGTAGGCACTTTTCGGGCAAAGCCTAGGCGGGGACGAAGGTGAGCGCCAGGCCGTTATTGCACCAGCGCAGGCCGGTGGGTTCCGGGCCGTCGCTGAAGACATGCCCCTGGTGACCGCCACAGCGGGCGCAGTGGTATTCGGTACGCGGCCAGATCAGGCTGAAATCGAGACGGCTCAGCAGGTGCCCTTCGACATGCTCGAAGAAGCTCGGCCAGCCGGTGCCGGAGTCGTACTTCATGGCGCTCGTGAAGAGCAGCAGGTCGCAGCCGGCACAGCGGTACTCGCCGTCGCGCCACTCCTTGTCGAGCGGGCTCGACCACGGCTCCTCGGTACCGTGCTCACGCAGGATCCAGTACTGCTCGTCGGTCAGGCGCTCGCGCCACTCGTCGCTGGTGAGCTCCAGGCGCTCGAGTCCCGGCGCCGGCTCCAGGTCCAGCCGCGGGAAGCCCCAGGCGACTCCCGGCACCAGGCCGACGGCACCCGTGGCACCGAGCAACCCGAGAAAATGGCGTCGTTTCATGATCACACTCCATCGATGGCTTGCCTGACGGGGGATACGGCCCACGCATCGAAGTGGATGCACGACGAAACGGGGGAAGGGCCTCGGCCCTTCCCCCGTTGAGACTGCCGGGCATCCCGGCAGTTCACGCCCGTGCCTCGCCTCAGGTCAGGCGGGGCCCCGCCTCGACGATGGCCGCGTTGACGCCGTCGAATTTCTTGAAGTTTTCGACGAACTTGGCCGCCAGCTCGTTCAGCTGGCGATCGTAGGCGGCACGGTCCTCCCAGGTCTCGCGCGGGTCGAGCAGGCTGGAGTCGACGCCCGGCACGGCCACCGGCACGGAGAGGTTGAGCCCGTCGATATGCCGAGTCTCGACATCACGCAGCACGCCGGACTGGATGGCACTGATGATGGCCCGGGTGGTGGGGATCGAGAAGCGCGAGCCGCCCTCGCCGTAGGCGCCACCGGTCCAGCCGGTATTGACCAGGTAGACCTGGGCGTCCTTCTCGGCCACGCGCTTGATCAGCAGGTCCGCGTACTCGCGGGCCGGGCGCGGGAAGAAGGGGGCACCGAAACAGGTGGAGAAGGTCGCCTCGAGGCCGGCGGAGGAGCCCATCTCGGTGGAGCCCACCTTGGCGGTGTAACCGGAGAGGAAGTGGTAGGCCGCGGCCTCCTTGGAGAGCACCGAGACCGGCGGCAGCACGCCGGACATGTCGCAGGTCAGGAAGACGATGGCGCTGGGCTCGCCGGCGCGGTTCTCGGGGACGCGCTTGTCGACATGCTCCAGCGGGTAGGCGGCACGCGAGTTCTGGGTCAGGCTGTCGTCGGCGTAGTCGGGTTCACGGCGGTCGTCGAGGACCACGTTCTCCAGCACGGTACCGAACCTGATGGCGTTCCAGATGATCGGCTCGTTCTTCTCGGAGAGGTCGATGCACTTGGCATAGCAGCCGCCCTCGATGTTGAAGACGGTGCCCTCGCCCCAGCCATGCTCGTCGTCGCCGATCAGGAAACGTGCCGGGTCGGCGGAGAGGGTGGTCTTGCCGGTGCCGGAGAGGCCGAAGAACAGGGTGGTCTCGCCATCCTCGCCGACGTTTGCGCTGCAGTGCATGGGCAGCACGTCGGAGGCCGGCAGCAGGAAGTTCTGCACGGAGAACATCGCCTTCTTCATCTCGCCGGCGTAGCGCATGCCGGCGATCAGCACCTTCCTCTGGGCGAAGTCGAGGATCACGCAGCCGTCGGAGTTGGTGCCGTCGCGGGCCGGGTCACACTCGAAGAAGGGCGCGTTGAGGATGGTCCACTCCTCCTTGGCGGAGGGGTTGAACGCCTCGGGGCGCACGAACATGGTGCGGCCGAAGAGATTGTGCCAGGCGGTCTCGGTCGTCACGCGCACCGGCAGGTAGTGGACCGGGTCGCTGCCCACGTGCAGCTCGGAAACGAAGTGCTCGCCGCCATTCAGGTACGCCTCGACGCGCGCCCAGAGGGCAGCGAACTTCTCGGCGTCGAACGGGCGGTTGACGCTGCCCCAGTCGATCTGGGCACTGGTGGACGGCTCGTCGACGATGAAGCGGTCCTTCGGCGAGCGGCCGGTACGCATGCCGGTGTTCACCACCAGCGCGCCGTTGGCAGCCAGTTTGCCCTCGCCCCGTGCCACGGCGCGCTCGATCAGCTCGGCGCTGCAGAGGTTGACGTGGGAAGTGGCGGCTTGCTGGGGAGCGGCTTGAGTCGTGGTCATGTCGTTTCCTGGGCCTTGCGGCCGATTCTCTCTCGTGTGCCGGGCGCCGGTGATGACGCAACGGGTGCCTGCCATCGATCGCCGCGTGCGGGTTTCCCGTCTTGTGATGAGGCGATCGAGCCGAAAAAACGGCGCCATTATGGCAAAAACCGCCCCCGCGGGGAACGCCGTTTTTGGGCGAAATTCATGTAGTTTTTCTACAACATGGCGCGAGTTCACTACATGACGCCTTGTGCGCCGCAACAATTGCGACCGAGACGCCAGGCGGGACGGAGCAGGGCCTCAGTGGAGCACGGGGGGCGGCTCGTCGGCGCCGGCCAGCAGCGCCTCGATGTCCTGCTCGGTGAAGACGTAGCGGGAGTGGCAGAAGTGGCACTGGGTGTCGATGGTGCCGTGCTCGGCCAGCACCTCGCGCAGCTCGGCCTCCCCCAGGGTCAGCAGCGAGCCGGCGATGCGCTCCCGGGAACAGGTGCAGCCGAAGCGCAGCGCCTTGGGCTCGAAGACCCGCACGGTCTCCTCGTGGTAGAGGCGGCGCAGTACCTCGAGCGGCTCCAGGCCCAGCAGTTCCTCGGCCTTCACGGTATCGGCCAGGTGCACGGTGCGCGCCCAGGCATCGCTGTCCTGGTTGTGCGACTCGTCGGGAATCCGCTGCAGCAGCAGGCCGCCGGCGCGCTGGCCATCGGCGGCCAGCCACAGGCGCGTCGGCAGCTGCTCCGACTGGGTGAAGTAGGCCTCCAGGCAACCCGCCAGGCTGTCATGGTCGAGGGCCACCACGCCCTGGTAGCGGTGCCCCTCCCTCGGGTCGAGGGTGATCATGATCTGCCCCTGCCCCAGCAGCTCGCGAAAGCCCGTCTCCGCGCCGGGCATCGGCGCCTCCTCGGCCAGCCGGGCGATGGCGCGCAGCTCGCCTCCGGGGTTGGATTCGGCCATCAGCAGGGAGAGCGCGCCCTGGCCGCGCACCTCGATGCTCAGGGTGCCGTCGAGCTTGACGGTGTCGGTGAGCAGCGCCACGGCGGCAAGCAGCTCGCCGAGCAGGCGATTGACCGCCGCCGGGTACTCGTGGCGGTCGAGCACCTCGGCATAGGCCTGCTCGAGGGTGACGAGCTCGCCGCGCACGTTGGTGTCGTCGAAGAGGAAACGCTGGATCTGGTCGGTCATGGGGCTCTCTGTCTAGTCGTCGTCCTGCTGGCGCTGGAAGCGCTGGATCTCGCGGCGCTGCTTCTTGTCGGGACGCTTGAGCGGGTGCTGCATGGCCTGGTTGGTCAGGCGGCGTGCCTCGGCCTCGCGCTCGCGACGCGCGACGCTCTCCGGGGTCTCGCGGTAGAGTTCGCGGGCCTCGGGGGCGCCGCGGCGCTGGTCGGAGAGCGCCACCACCTCGACCTCCATCAGGTCCCAGCCCTGGGGCACGCGGATCCGTGCGCCCACTTCCACGGCCTTGCTGGTCTTGGCCCGGGCGCCGTTGTAGTGGACCTTGCCGCCCTCGATGGCCTTCTTGGCGAGCGCCCGGGTCTTGAAGAAGCGTGCCGCCCACAGCCACTTGTCGAGCCGTACGCTAGCCATCGTCGCCTCCCCCTCCCGGCCCCCGCGGGCGAGCCTCGGGCGGCAGCTCCCGGGGCAGGATGGCGGCGAAGCGGTCCAGGGCGATGAACTCCTCCAGCTCCTTCTCGGGTCGGGTGCTGTCGGGCTGCTTGATGCCCAGCAGGTGGCGGATACCGAACTCCCGGGCGCTCTCCAGCACCGAGGGGTTGTCATCGATGAACAGGGTGCGCTGCGGATCGAAGGGCTCGATCTCCTGCAGGGCGAACCAGAACGCCTGCTCCTCCTTGGGCACCCCCAGGTCCGCCGAGGAGACGATACCGTCGAGATAGCCCTCGAGCCCGGTCAGCGGCAACTTGAGTTCCAGGCTCTCGCGGTCCGCATTGGTGGCCAGTATCACCCGGGGGTGGGCCTGCCTGAGCCACTCGAGGAAGTCCAGGGCGTCGCTGCGCAGGCCGATCAGGTGCTGGATCTCGCGCTTGAGCGCGATGATGTCGACGCCCAGCTCCCGGCTCCAGTAGGCCAGGCTGTACCAGTTCAGGGTGCCCTTCTCGTGAAGGATCCGCGAGCGCACCTCCTCCTGGGTGGCCTCGTCCAGGCGATGCAGTTCCACGTAGCGCCGCGGCAGGTGCTCCAGCCAGAAGTGGCTGTCGAAGTGCAGGTCCAGCAGGGTGCCGTCCATGTCCAGCAGGACGGTATCGATGGCGTGCCAGTCGATCATCGCGGCTCCCGAGGGCGTCGGTGGTGGCGGAAGGCATGATATTGTACCCAATCGATGCCGACGGCGCATTCCACCCACTCGACGCTCCAGGCAATCGCAGTTACCCAAAGCGAGAGGCGCCGGGGACAGGTCGAAGAGGGGGTCCGATTCCATGGATGGAATCGGTAGCGCCCAGGGAGGGGTTCACAGCGCCCCCTCGCAGACCTGTCACCGGAACAGCCTCGAGCGTTACCGCCATCTGCGATAGCCCTGCTCGACGACCCGAAGAACTGGAGAGCCCATGTCAGAGTCCCCTGGCCCGAATACCCCCCGATCCGGCAAGCCCTGGCCCGAGAAGCCCAGCGTGCTGTCGCGCCGTTCGGTGGCCCGCAGTCGCCTGTTCCACGTCGAATCGCTGGACCTGCGCTTCGCCAACGGCGAGGAGCGCACCTTCGAGCGCCTCACCGGCAGCGACCAGGGGGCGGTGATGATCGTCGCCATGCCCGACCCGGAGCACGTGCTGCTGATCCGTGAGTATGCCGCCGGCTTCGAGGACTATGTGCTGACCCTGCCCAAGGGGCTGGTCGACCCGGGGGAGGACATCGTCAGTGCCGCCAACCGCGAGCTGATGGAGGAGTGCGGCTTCGGCGCCCATCGCATCGAGCCGCTGGTGGAACTGTCGCTGGCCCCCAACTACATGCGCCACCGCATGCAGGTGCTGCTGGCCACCGACCTCTACCCCAGGCGACTCCCCGGCGACGAGCCCGAGCCGCTGATCGTCGAGACCCATGCCATCGATGAGTTGCCGGCGCTGCTGGCCCGGGATGACTTCCACGAGGCCCGGGCCATCGCTGCCCTCTTCATCGCCCGCGAGCGGCTGCGCAACGAGGCCGAGTCCCCGACGCTCTGGTAGCCTCGCCCCGCGGGCTCCCGGTCCCACCGGGGCTCAGTGGGCGTGGAGTCGCTTCCTGGGGCCATTGCCCTCCTTCAGCTTCATCCAGCGCCCCTGCCGGTAGCTGTCGAGCCCGGTCTCCAGCAGCAGCATCACCTCCAGGGCCTCGTCGACGCTCACCGGCGGCGGCGCGCCCTCGAGCAGGGCCCCGGCGATGCCGGCGTAGTAGGCGGGATAGTCGCCGGCGATCCCCGGATGCTCCCGTGACTCGAGCGTCGCCCCATCGCCCTCGCCCTTCAGTGTCAGGCGTCCGGGAACCGGGTCCTCGCCCCACCCCGGCGCCGGCGCACGCCCCGCCTTGAGCCAGGCTTCCTGGGGGTCGAGCCCGTACTTCACGTAACTCCCCTGGGTACCGTAGGCCGCAAAACGCGGCGTCGGCTCGGCCACCAGGGAGCCGGCCTGCAGGGTCACCCGCAGGCCGTCGTACTCCAGCAGGCAGAGGAAGTCGTCGTCGACCTCGGCCCCCTCGCGCGACGAGGCGAGTTCCAGCAGGATCGCCCTGGGCATGCCGAACAGCGCCCGCGCCTGGTCGATCAGGTGGGGCCCCAGGTCATACCAGATGCCGCCCCCCGGCCGGTGGCGTTCCCGCCAGCGGTCGGTGACCGTGGGCCGGAAGCGGTCGAAGCGCGACTCCAGGGCCACCACCCGACCCAGGGTCCCGGTCTCGAGCAGCGCCTTCAGGGTCAGGAAGTCGCTGTCCCAGCGGCGGTTGTGGAAGACGCTGACGAGCCGCTCGGCGTCCTCGGCCTGGGCCTTGAGCAGGCGCGCCTCGGAGAGCGAGACCGTGAAGGGCTTGTCGATGACCAGGTGCTTGCCGGCATTGAGCGCCGCCTTGGCCAGCGGGAAATGGGTGTCGTTCGGTGTGGCGATCACCACCAGGTCGATGTCCGCCCGGGCGAACAGGGCCGGCGGCTTCGCCAACACCTCGACGCCGGGACGGTCGGCATGGACCCGGTCGGCATCGCGACTGACCACCGCCGCGAGCTCGAGCCCCGGGGTCGCCTCGATCAGCGGGGCGTGGAAGGTCCTGCCGGCCATGCCGTAACCGACCAGCCCGACACTGAGAGTCTGCATCTTCATGGCATCGGCGTCCTTGCAGGTTGACGGGAGGCGAGACGAAAGCCCCGACACTTGGCCGGGGCGGGATCATGGCTCAGTCGAGCTTGGTGAGGTCGCGTACCGCACCCTTGTCGGCGGAGGTGGCGAGCAGCGCGTAGGCCTTGAGCGCCGCCGAGACCTTGCGGTCGCGCTGGATGCTGGGCTTCCAGGCCGCGCTGCCCTTGGCCTCCTCGGCCTCGCGGCGCGCGGCCAGCTCGGCGTCGCTGAGCTTGACGTTGATGGCGCGATTGGGGATGTCGATCTGGATGATGTCGCCGCTCTCGATCAGGCCGATGGCGCCACCCGCCGCGGCCTCCGGCGAGACATGGCCGATGGAGAGGCCCGAGCTGCCGCCGGAGAAGCGGCCGTCGGTCATCAGCGCACACACCTTGCCGAGCCCCTTGGACTTGAGATACGAGGTCGGGTAGAGCATCTCCTGCATGCCGGGGCCGCCGCGGGGACCCTCGTAGCGCACCACCACCACCTCGCCGGGCGTCACCAGCCCGCCCAGCACGTGCTCCACCGCCTGGTCCTGGGACTCCACCACATGGGCCGGCCCCTCGAACACCAGGATGGACTCGTCGACCCCGGCGGTCTTCACCACGCAACCGTCCTGGGCGATGTTGCCGAACAGCACCGCCAGACCGCCCTCCCGGGAGAAGGCGTGCTCCAGGTCGCGGATGCAGCCGGTGGCGCGGTCGCCGTCGAGGCTCGGCCAGCGGGCGCTCTGGGAGAAGGCGGTCTGGGTCGGGATGCCGCCGGGGCCGGCCTTGAAGAACTCCACCACCTCGGGGGAGGGGCTGCGCATGATGTCCCACTCCTCCAGGGCGTCCTTGAGGGTATCGCCGTAGACGGTGGGCACGCGGGTATCCAGCACCCCGGCGCGGTCGAGCTCGCCGAGGATCGCCATGATGCCGCCGGCGCGGTGGCAGTCCTCGATATGGTACTGCTGGGTGTTGGGCGCCAGCTTGCAGAGTTGCGGCACCTCACGCGACAGCCGGTCGATGTCGGCCATGGTGAAGTCGACCTCGGCCTCCTGGGCGGCGGCCAGCAGGTGCAGGATGGTGTTGGTGGAGCCGCCCATGGCGATGTCCAGGGTCATGGCGTTCTTGAATGCCGCCCTGGAGCCGATCGCGCGGGGCAGCAGGTGCGCCTCGTCATTCTCGTAGTAACGCTTGGCCAGCTCGACGATGCGGCTCCCCGCCTCCTCGAACAGCCGGCGGCGGTCGGCGTGGGTGGCCAGCACCGTGCCGTTGCCCGGCAGCGCCAGGCCCAGCGCCTCCATCAGGCAGTTCATCGAGTTGGCGGTGAACATCCCCGAGCAGCTGCCGCAGGTGGGGCAGGCGCTGCGCTCGATCTCCTCGATCTCCTCGTCGCTGTACTGGTCGTCGGCGGCGTAGATCATGGCGTCGATCAGGTCGATGCCGTGGTCGAGCAGCCTGGTCTTGCCGGCCTCCATGGGCCCGCCGGAGACGAAGATCACCGGGATGTTGAGGCGCATCGCGGCGTTGAGCATCCCGGGGGTGATCTTGTCGCAGTTGGAGATGCACACCAGGGCGTCGGCGCAGTGGGCGTTGACCATGTACTCGACGCTGTCGGCGATCAGGTCGCGGCTCGGCAGCGAGTAGAGCATGCCGTCGTGGCCCATGGCGATGCCGTCGTCCACGGCGATGGTGTTGAACTCCTTGGCCACCCCGCCGGCCTTCTCGATCTCGCGGGCCACCAGCTGCCCCATGTCCTTCAGGTGCACATGGCCCGGCACGAACTGGGTGAAGGAGTTGGCCACGGCGATGATCGGCTTGTGGAAGTCGTCATCCTTCATGCCGGTGGCACGCCACAGGGCGCGGGCGCCGGCCATGTTGCGGCCGGCGGTGGTGGTGCGGGAACGATACTCGGGCATGGTGTCCTCTTCTCATTACGGCCGCCCTGTCGGATGAACGGCTCCGGTGTCCAGTCAAGCCCATGATTCTGGCACGGCCGGCGCGGCCTTGCCAGACGCTGAGCGCCGCACTCGACGAGCCTTCCACAGCGGGGCACGCGGCTTTCCCGGAGACAGGTCTCCGCGGAGGCGCTGTAAACCCATCCCTGGGCGCTACCGATGCCATCCCTGGCATAGGACCTCCGCTACGACCTGTCCCCGGCGCCGCTCACCCCGGGGGCCACCTAGCTGCTTGGCGCTAGGCGCTTGAGCTGGGCGCTGCTCGAAGGGCCTAACCGAACACCACCCGCGCCACGTCCTCGTAACGGGCGGCGAAGTGCACCGTCATGCCCTCCTTGAGGAAGTCGGGCAGCTCGTCGAAGTCGCGCCGGTTGGCCTCGGGCAGGATCACCTCGAAGATCTCGCTGCGCCGCGCGGCGATGATCTTCTCGCGGATCCCCCCCACCGGCAGCACCTGTCCGGTCAGGGTCAACTCGCCGGTCATCGCCAGCGGGCGGTCGATGGCCTGGTGCCTGGCCAGCGAGAGCAGTGCCGTGGTCATGGTCACCCCGGCCGAGGGACCGTCCTTGGGGGTGGCGCCCTCCGGCACGTGCAGGTGCACGAAGGCGGAGTCGAAGAAGTCGGCATCGGCACCGAAGTCATGCAGGTGACCGAGCACATAGCTGTAGGCGATGTTGGCCGACTCCTGCATCACCTCGCCCAGCTTGCCGGTGAGCTTGAAGCCCCGGTCCAGGGCGTGCACCTTGCCGGCCTCGATGGGCAGGGTCGCCCCGCCCATGGCGGTCCAGGCCAGACCCGTGACCACGCCCTCGCCCTTGAGCACCTGCTCCTTGCGGAACAGCGGGGCACCGAGGAACGTCTCGAGGTTGTTGACCGAGACCCGCACCGACTGCTGGTCGTTCTCGAGCAGCTTGACCGCCGCCTTGCGCACGATGCGGTGCAACTGCTTCTCGAGCTGGCGCACTCCGGCCTCGCGGGCGTAGCCCTCGATCACCTGCTTGAGCGCCGCCTCGGTGAGGTTGATGCGCTTCTTGGGGATCCTGTCGCGCTTGAGCAGCTTGGGCCAGAGGTGGTGCCTGGCGATGGCCAGCTTCTCCTCGGCGATGTAGCCGGAGAGGCGGATCTGCTCCATGCGGTCGAGCAGTGCCGGGGGAATCGAGTCCAGGGTGTTGGCGGTGCACACGAAGAGCACCCGGGAGAGGTCCAGGCGCACGTCGAGGTAGTGGTCGAGGAAGTCGACGTTCTGCTCCGGGTCGAGCACCTCGAGCAGCGCCGAGGCCGGGTCGCCCTGGAAGGACTGGCCCAGCTTGTCGATCTCGTCGAGCATGATCACCGGATTCTCGACCTCGACCTCCTTGAGCGCCTGCACCAGCTTGCCGGGCATGGCACCGATGTAGGTGCGCCGGTGGCCCTTGATCTCGGCCTCGTCGCGCATGCCGCCCACCGAGAAGCGATAGAACTCGCGGCCCAGGGCCTCGGCGATGGAGCGGCCGACGGAGGTCTTGCCCACCCCCGGGGGGCCCACCAGCAGCAGGATCGAGCCCCCCACGTCGCCCTTGAAGGTGCCCTCGGCGAGGAACTCGATGATCCGCTCCTTGACGTCCTTGAGGCCGTCATGGTCCCGGTCGAGGATCGCCCGGGCGTGCGGCAGGTCCAGGTTGTCGCTGCTGTGCACCCCCCAGGGCATCGAGGTCAGCCAGTCGAGGTAGTTGCGGGTGGTGCCGTACTCCGGGGAGCCGGTCTCCAGCACCGAGAGCTTGTCGAGCTCCTCCTCGATGCGGGTCAGCACCCTGGGGGGGACCACCAGGCCCTCGAGACGGTCGCGGAAGGTGTCGACGTCGTTCTCGCGATCATCCTTGGAGATGCCCAGCTCGCGCTGGATCACCTTGAGCTGCTCGCGCAGGAAGAACTCGCGCTGGCGCTCCTGCATCTGGGCGTTGACCTGCTCGCTGATCTCGCTCTGCAGCTGGGCGACATCGATCTCCTTGCGCAGCAGCGGCAGCACCTTCTGCATCCGCGCCACCACCGGCAGGGTGGCCAGCACGTCCTGCAGCGCCTGCCCCTTGGCCGAGGTGATGGCGGCGGCGAAGTCGGTCAGCGGCCCCGGCTCATGCGGGCTGAAGCGGTTGAGGTAGTGCTTGAGCTCCTCGCCGTAGAGCGGGTTGATCGGCAGCAGCTCCTTGATGCCGTTGATCAGCGCCATGGCATAGGCACGCGCCTCGTCGTCCCCGGCATCGACCGGCTCCCGTGGATAGCTCACCTCCACCAGGTAGGGGGGCTCCCTGGAGAGCCAGCGCTGGATACGGAAACGCTGCAGCCCCTGGGCGATGAACTGGATCTGCTGCTCCTCGTCCTGGAGCTTGTGCACCTTGACCGCCGTGCCGATCTCGGGGAAGTCGTCGTGGGCCAGCCCCTCCACGGCCGCCTCGCCGACGAAGGCGAGACCCACGGTATGGTGCGGCGTCTTGCCGACCCGGCGCATGGTCTCCTCCCAGCGCTCGCGGTTGATCACCAGCGGCTGCACCTGGGCGGGGAAGAAGGGGCGATTGTGGATCGGCAGCAGGTAGATGCGCTCGGGCAGCGTCTCCCGGGCGGGCACCATGGCGTGGCCGCTGCCCTCCTCGGCATCGAAGGGAGCCTCGTCGGCGTCATCCTGCGTCTCGTGAATCCAGTCCCGGGATGCCGGGTCCCCGGGGTGCTCCTGATCGTCGCTCATGGCGTATCGTCCTGATCGGCTGTGACTGAGGAAGCTGAATGCACTGTGGAATGCGGGCGAAGCGCCCCGAGTTCAAGTCGGCGGGCGTGAGCACTCAACGCCACAGCGGTGGCATGGGCCGGCCGTTGACCCGCACCTCGCCGCGTACCACATCGATCTCCAGGTTTCGGGTGTCCAGCGGCAGGCCCAGCCACAGGGCCACGACCGTGGGCACCTCGTACCAGGTGAAGTCGCCGTCCAGGCGCGCGAGCCAACGCCCCCGCTGCTCCTCGTCCTCCAGCGCGAGCAGGCTCAGCTCGTCGAGGCGGCGGGCATCGAAGAACAGCGCCCCGTCGCCCCGCGCGGCGAGCCTCAGCATGGGACTGTCCAGGTCCACCGTGGTCACATCGAGGCGAGGCGAGTCCTGCAGCATCGCGATCAGCCGGGGCTCGAGCCTGGCCAGCAGCTCGCGCCCTTCCCGGGCCGCATCGCCCCGGGCGGCCTCGGCCCGCAGCTCGGCGAGCACGTCACGCAGGGCATCGGCATTGATCCGCGAGAGCTCCATCTTCACCTGCCCGGTGAGCAGCCGCTGGTCGGCGGTCAGCACCTCGGTCACCGTCAGTTCACCATCGATCCGCAGTTCCCGGTCGTCAAGCTGCATCAGGCTCTGGTAGACCAGGCCGTGCGCCTCCAGCTCGAGGCTCGGCTGCCGCCAGTCCAGTCGCTCGATGCGCAGCAGGTCGTGCTGGGTGAAGTGGTGGGCACCGGCGGTGTAGGCGTAGCGGCTCTCGAGCATGACCGGCCCCGCCTCGAGGGTGGCATGCCCATCGCCGAGCTCCAGCCCCTCGAGGCGGGCCTGCAGGCGCCAGTCGCCGTACTGGCCGTCGAAGGCGATGCGACCACCGGCGAAATCGAGCTCGCGTTCGCCCTGTCGGGCGAGGAAGGGGGCCAGCTGGATGCTGCCGTCCATGGTGCCGCCGAGGGTATGATAGCTGGCATGCCAGCGAGGAGGGGTGGAGGGCAGTGCGTCACCGAACAGCCGCTCCCGGTAGGGGCCAAGATACGGCACCGCCTTGCCTTCGACACGAGTGCTGAGCAGCCCGTGACGCGCCTGGTAACCCAGCTCGAGCTGCCAGGCATCGCCGAGCAGCGGCGCCAGCTGGATGGTGCCACTGGAGGTCAGCCAGCCCTGCTCGACATCGGTGCGCTCCACCACCAGCTCGCCCCTCGCCTCGAGGTCGTCGAGGGCTCGGGCGAGCTCACGCTCGAACAGCACGCCGGCGACGAACTGGGCCACGGCCCAGATCACCGCCACCCCCACTACCACCGGGACGATCAGTCGTTCCTTGCGCATCGCGGCCTCCCTTCCCCTGGATGCCAGCACCGGCAGCCGCTGCCGAGACTCAGACTCTCGAAAGGCACCAAGCCATGCCACCGCCACTGCGCCCCCTGACGCAGTGGCACGGCGCCATGTTATCGATGCGTGACCTCAGTGTAACCATAACCATAGGTGCATGGTGCTCCAGGCGTAGATGCCGGCCAGCACGTCGTCGATCATGATCCCGAAGCCACCGGCCACCCGACGGTCCGCCCAGCGGATCGGCCAGGGCTTGAAGACGTCGAAGATGCGGAAGACGATGAACCCCCACAGCGCCGCCTCCCAGGAGAAGGGTACCGCGGCCATGGTGATCCAGTAGCCGATGAACTCGTCCCAGACGATGCCGGAGTGGTCGTGGATCCCCATGTCACGGGAGGTCTTGTCGCACAGCCAGATGCCGGCCACGAAGGCCACCACCACCAGGGCCAGGTACCAGGCCAGGGGCAGCTCGGAGAGCAGCCAGTAGAAGGGAATGGCCGCCAGGGTGCCGAAGGTGCCCGGGGCCCAGGGCACGGCCCCGCTGCCGAGGCCGAAGGCGAGGAAGTGGGTCGGGCGGTGCCAGACGCTGGCCGGCACACGGTTCATGGCGCTCTCCCCTTGCCGGGGCGAGCCCGGAAATGCTGCCAGCCGCCCTCGGCGCCCTCCTCCACCCCGGCGATACCCCGCGAGCCGGTGATCCGGCCGATCACGGTGAGCGGCAGGTCGAGGGCCGCCAGACGCCGGCGCGCCAGGTCGAGGCATTCGGCGGGGAGCGTCAGCAGCAGCTCGTAGTCATCGCCACCCCCCAGGGCCGCCCGCCGAGCCGGCTCGTCGCCCAGCGCCTCGACCAGCCCCTCGGCCAGCGGCAGGGCGTCCGGATCGAGCTCGGCACCCACGCCCGAGCACTCGAGCACGTGGCCGAGGTCGGCCAGCAGGCCGTCGGAGATGTCGATGGCGGCACTGGCGAGCCCCAGCAGGGCCTCGCCGGCGACCAGGCGGGGCCAGGGCCTCAGGTAGCGGGCCAGCAGCGGATGGGCGGGGTCGCGCTCACCGCGCTGCCACAGCGCCAGCCCGCCGGCACCCCCTCCCAGCGCACCGGTCACCGCGATGAGGTCGCCATCCCGGGCCCCGCCACGGGTCAGGGCCATCCCGGGATCGACCTCGCCCATCACGGTCACGCCGATGGTGGTCGCGCCACGGGTCACGTCGCCGCCCACCAGGGCGGTGCCGGTGACATCGCACAGCTCGCGGAAGCCACGGGAAAAGGCCGCCAGCCAGGCGTCATCGGCCTCGGCGAGGGTCAGTGCCATCAGGCACCAGCGCGACCTGGCCCCCATGGCGGCCAGGTCGCTGAGGCTGACTGCCAGCGCCCGGTGGCCGACCGCCTCGGCCGGTGCATCCTCGGGAAAGTGGACGCCGGCCACCGAGGTGTCCACGCTGACCGCCAGACGACGCCCCGGGGTGGGGGCGAGCAGGGTGCAGTCGTCGCCCACTCCCAGGGTCACCCCGGCCTCCGGGCCAGGGATGTCGGGCGTGAAGTAGCGGGCGATCAGTTCGAATTCGCTGTGCATCCGGCGGCAACCTTCAGCGGCGACGGGCGGCAACCTCGGCGCCACGCAGTCGTCCGGCAAGCTTGTCGAGGATACCGTTGACGTACTTGTGGCCATCGGTGGCGCCGAAGGACTTGGCCAGCTCGACACCCTCGTTGATCACCACCCGGTAGGGCACCTCGAGGCGCCGGGAGAGCTCGTAGGTTCCCAGGCGCAGGATGGCCAGCTCGATGGGGTCGAGATCCTCGAGGCGACGATCCAGCAACGGGGAGATCGAGGCGTCCAGCTCGGCCTTGAAGCGCACCACGTTGTGCAGCAGTTCGTGGAAGAGTGCCAGGTCGGCGATCTCCATGACCCTGAGCCAGTTCTCGTGGTCCTCGAGGTCGTCATCGGCCACCTGGCTGCGGAACTCCGCCTCCACCGCGGCGATCGACTTGCCGGTCATCTGCCACTGGTAGAGTCCCTGCACCGCCAGCTCGCGGGCGGCGCGGCGTGCCTGCTGGGCCGCCGAGGGCGCGCGCGGGTGCTCGCCACTCATGCCTCACCCCCCTCGTCGTCACCGAAGCAACGCAGCAGCGAGACCATCTCCATGGCGGCCATGGCCGCCTCGGCACCCTTGTTGCCGGCCTTGGTGCCGGAGCGCTCGATGGCCTGCTCGATGGAATTGACGGTGAGCACGCCATTGGCGATGGGCGTCTCGAACTCCAGCTGAAGGTTGCCGAGTGCCGCATTGCAGCCACCGGCCACGTACTCGAAGTGCGGGGTACCGCCGCGGATCACCGCGCCCAGGGCGATCACCGCATCGGGGCGGGCTACCTTGAGCACCCTCTTGACCGCCAGCGGCAGCTCCCAGGCGCCGGGGACATGGACGATATCGATGTTCTCGCCGTCGACCCCGTGGCGCACCAGGCTGTCCACCGCGCCCTCGACCAGGCTGTCGACCACGTGATGGTTGAAACGGCCCACCACGATCACGTAGCGGCCATCGACGTCGACGAAGCTGCCTTCGACTTGGGAAATCGGTTGCATGGTTCCAGGTTCCTCGTGAATCCCGTCCTGCTGAATCCGCAGGGGCACGGCCGGTGCCGTGCCGTTGATGTTCGTTGTCGACCGGTGTCAGGCGCCGGGGGTGATATCCTCCGGCCCCAGCCGCTCGACCACTTCCAGGTCGAAGCCGGAGAGCGCCGAGAACTTCCACGGAGAGCTGAGCAGGCGCATGCGGCCCACGCCCAGGTGACGCAGGATCTGCGAGCCGGTCCCGATGGTCAGGTAGTTGCCGGCACCGTCGGAGTCGCTGGTACGCGGCGAACGACGCCGCTCCAGGAACACCTCGAGATAGTCGAGCAAGTCCTGCCGCGGGCGGCCGTCGTCGAGCAGCACGAAGACCCCGTGCTCGGCGCGGGCCACCTCCTCGAGGGCGCTGTGGGTCGTCCAGTGGCCCGCCTCGCCCTTCTGCAGGCCGAGCAGGTCACGCATCACATCGGCCAGGTGCACGCGCACCGTGGTCAGGGTCTCGGGGGTCGGACGCCCCTTGACCAGGGCCAGGTGGTGGGCGCCCTGGATGCTGTCGCGAAAGACGTGCAGGCTCAGCTCGCCGAAGGCGGTCTGCACCGGGGTCGCCTCCACCGGCTCCACGGTCTGCTCGTTGTGGATACGGTAGTGGATCAGGTCGGCGATGGTGCCCATCTTCAGGCCATGCTCGGCGGCGAAGCGCTCGAGTTCCGGGCGGCGCGCCATGCTGCCGTCGTCGTTCATGACTTCGCAGATCACGCCGCTGGGGTCGAGACCGGCCAGCGCAGACAGGTCGCAGGCCGCCTCGGTGTGGCCGGCGCGCCGCAGCACGCCACCGGGCTCGGCCATCAGCGGGAAGATGTGGCCGGGCTGGACGATGTCCTCGGGCCTGGCGTCACGGGCCACCGCGGCCTGCACGGTGCGCGCACGGTCGGCGGCCGAGATGCCGGTGGTGACGCCCTCGGCGGCCTCGACGGAGAGGGTGAACTTGGTACCGAAGCCCGAAGCGTTGTCCCGCACCATCAGCGGCAGCTGCAGCCGTTCGCAACGGCTGCGGGTCATCGGCAGGCAGATCAAGCCCCGGGCGTGGCGCGCCATGAAGTTGATGTGCTCGGCCTCGACCTTCTCGGCCGCCATGATGATGTCGCCTTCGTTCTCGCGATCCTCGTCGTCCATGAGGATCACCATCTTGCCCTGGCGGATGTCCTCGATCAGCTCCTCGATGGGAGCCAGGCCGCCGGCAGTTGAGTTCGCCATGAAATCTCCAGAAATTCAGCGTGGCGGTTGTCGCCCTGCGCCGATAGCTGCGTCGTCCGCAGGCGTCGCTGCCGCCTCGAAACGGCGTCAGAGTACCGTGGCGCGGCGTCGGGCGCCAGTAAAGAGCCCGTGGCGCGGCGTCGGGCGCCAGGAATGCGCACTCGGGGCTGTTCCGGCGACAGGCCTGCGAGGAGGCGCTGTGAACCCATCCATGGGCGCTACCGACGCCGTCCATGGCGTAGGACCTCCTCTTCGGCCTGTCCCCGGCGCCCCTCACCGCGCGGCCAAGGTGCGGCGCTCGGGCCGGGCGGTGATGCGCCAGTCGCGGCCCACCGCGCGGATGTCGAGGATCTCCACGCCGCGCTGGTGGGCCATGGTCTCGATGCCGGCGAGCTGGAACAGCGGCCGGGCCTCGCCGCCCAGCAGGGTCGGCGCCACGAAGAGCTGCATCTCGTCCACCAGGCCCGCGTCGAGCATGGCCCCGGCCAGCGTCGCCCCGGTCTCCAGCAGCACCTCGTTGGCCTGCTCCACGTCGGCCAGGTGGCGCAGCAGGGCATGGAGGTCGACGCGGCCGGCGGCGTCGGCCGGCAGGAGGATCACCTCGGCACCGGCATCCTCGAGTCGCTCGCGCCGCCCGGCCTCGTGCCCCTCGACGGTGGCCACCAGGGTGCGGCCGGGTTCGGTGAGGCAGGCGGCGGCCTCGGGCAGGCGCAGCCGGGAATCCACCACCACGCGCAGCGGCTGGTGGCCGGCCAGCCGCTCGACGCCGTCGAGTTCGGCCTGCTCCGGGCGCACCGTGAGCCGCGAGTTGTCGAAGATGATCGACTCCACCCCGGTGAGCACGGCGCTGGAGCGGGCCCGCAGCCGCTGCACCTCGCGACGCGCCTGGGGACCGGTGATCCACTGGGACTCGCCGGAGCGCATGGCGGTGCGCCCGTCCAGGCTCATGGCCATCTTCAGCCGCACGAAGGGGCGACCGTGGTCCATGCGCATCGTGAAACCGGGATTGAGCCGCCGGGCCTGGTCCTCGAGCAGCCCGACCTCTACCGCGATGCCGGCCTCGCGGAGCATGGCGATACCGCGCCCCGCCACGGCGGGGTTGGGATCGGCCATGGCCACCACCACCCGCTTCACGCCGGCCGCGATCAGCGCCACGGCACAGGGACCGGTGCGGCCCTGGTGGGAGCAGGGCTCGAGGGTGACGTAGGCCGTCGCCCCACGGGCCGCCTCGCCGGCCTGGCGCAGGGCATGGATCTCGGCATGGGGCTCGCCGGCACGCTCGTGGAAGCCCTCCCCGACCAGCCGGCGGTGCTTGACCAGCACGCAGCCGACGCGCGGGTTGGGATCGGTGGTGTAGAGCCCGCGGCGGGCCAGCACCAGGGCCCGGGCCATCCAGGCTTCGGGGGTCTGCTCGGCCATGGAAATCCTTCCTGGGATGGAGGGAGGTCAGTCCCGGGAGTCGTCCGGCCGGAAACTCGGCTCCTGGGACAGGCGGTCGATCTCGGCGCGGAACTCGTCGATGTCCTGGAAGCGGCGATAGACGGAGGCGAAGCGGATGTAGGCCACCTGATCGAGACGCTTGAGGGCGTGCATCACCTCCTCGCCGACGTCCCGGGCGTGGATCTCGCGATCGCCCCGGGCACGCAGGGTCTGGCGGATGCGCTCCACCGCCGCCTCGATGGCCTCGGCGCTGACCGGGCGCTTCTCCAGGGCACGCAGCATGCCGGCACGCAGCTTGGCCACGTCGAAGGCTTCCCGCGAACCGTCGTTCTTGACCACCCGCGGCATCACCAGCTCGGCGGTCTCGTAGGTGGTGAAGCGCTCGCCGCAGGCCACGCACTGGCG
Source organism: Halomonas terrestris (assembly GCF_049166755.1). Lineage (NCBI taxonomy): Bacteria > Pseudomonadati > Pseudomonadota > Gammaproteobacteria > Oceanospirillales > Halomonadaceae > Halomonas > Halomonas terrestris. Next base: position 55,757 of record NZ_JBMHFZ010000010.1, read on the forward strand.
ACGCCGGCGCACCTGATCGCCCTCGGCCACCAGCCGCGAGTCGGTCACCTTGGTATCATGGGTTCCGCAGAAGGGACAGTGCATCGATGGATTCCGGGCCGGGGGAAAAGGGCGTTGCCGTATTGTAACGGCTGGGGCCGCCCGCGCCCAGCCGGACCGTCAGTGCCCGTGCTGGTCGTTGCCATGGCCGGACATGCCCCCACTCATCACCTCGATGCGCCGTACGGGGGCGGCGAGGGTCAGGGTCTCGTCGTTGTCCAGCACCAGGGTGATCTCGATCTCATCGCCCTCGTGGAGCGGCGCCACCAGGTCGATCAGCATCAGGTGCAGGCCGCCCGGGGCCAGTTCGGTGCTGCCGCCGGCGGGCACGCTGATCTCGGGCACGCGCCGCATCTGCATGACACCTTCCACGTCGACATGGTTGTGCAGTTCGGTGATCTCGGCGGCCGGCGAGCGGGCGTCGACCACCGCCAGGTCGGCCTCGCCGCCGTTGTGCAGGACCATGAAGGCGGCACTGGTCGTCGAGACCGGCGGCACGGCGCGCACCTGGGCCTCCTCGACGCCGAGCGACTGGGCCAGTACGCCCTGGCTGGCGAGGCCGAAGGCCAGGCCGGCCAGGGCGAGACGCAGGGTGTGCAGCGGGGTGATGGACATGCAGAGACTCCTTGTTGGCTTCGCTCTCGGGGCAGTGGCCGCCCGCCCCGTGGTGGCTGGCGGATCCGGCGGCCGGGACCACCCCGGTATCCTACTGCGGGATCGCGGTCACCGCCGTGCGGCATAACGCCCCAGAACGTCGATGGGGCCTGCCCGATAATACCGCGCTAATCCCGGGCTGCCACTCTCGCGGGCAGGCGCGTGCGCGGCCCCCGTTACCGCGCCATCCACTCTGCCCCCTTTCCGGAGCCATCTGCCCATGCATGCACTGAACCAGAGCATCGCGGTCGGCCCGCTCGGGCTCTCGATCGGCCAGCTGCTGCTCGTGCTGGCCTTCGTCATCGCCCTGGTCGCCGGCGCACTGATCGGCCGACGCCATCGAACGCCGACGGCCGACACCCTCCTCACCCTGCTGCTGGTCGTGCTGGTGGGCGCCCGCCTGCTGTTCGTGATCCGCTTCTGGGGCAGCTACGAGGGGATCCTCCCCCGTCTGGACATCCGCGACGGCGGCTTCGACCCGCTGGGTGGCCTGGTGGCCGGCCTGTGCTACGTCGCCTGGCGACTGTGGCGAGTCCCCCGCCAGCGCATGGCCCTGGGCGGCGCCCTGCTGGCCGGCGCCCTGGCCTGGGGGCTGACCGCCGGCCCCCTGCTGCTGCTGGAGAGCCAGAGCCGTCCCCTGCCGGACACGCCGCTCGCCACCCTGGAGGGCGAGCCCATCGACCTGCCGGGGCTCGCCGAGCGCGAAGCCCGGCCCATGGTGGTCAACCTCTGGGCCACCTGGTGTCCGCCCTGCCGCCGCGAGATGCCGGTGTTCGAGCAGGCCCAGCGGGAGGAGCAGGACATCACCTTCGTGTTCGTCAACCAGGGCGAGGACGTCGCCCTGGTGAACCGTTTCCTCGACCACGAGTCCCTCTCCCTGGAGAACGTGCTGCTGGATAACCGCAACGCCCTGGGCGATGCCACCGGCGCCATGGCCATGCCGACCACTCTCTATTACGACGCCGAGGGGCGCCTGGTGGACACCCATTTCGGAGAGCTCTCCCGGGCCTCCCTCCAGCGCGGGCTGGAGCGCCTGCGCTGAGGCGGCCCCATCGCCACGCACCACCGCCACTCGACCCTGTCTCCACCCAAGGAACCACCGATGCGACCACGAACCCTCCTCCTCCCCGCCGGCCTCGCGGCCCTTGCCGTGGCGCCCCCGACCCTCGCCGATGACCACTGGCCGGCCCCCGTCCGGGCCCTCACCGACCAGGGGATCAGCATCCATGCCGAGTTCGAGGCCCCCGGCGGCCTCACCGGCTACGCCGCCAGCTACCCGGGCGGCGAGGTAGCCATCTACCTGACACCGGACGGCGAGCACGCCGTGGTCGGCACCCTGGTGGATGCCGAGGGCGAGGACCTCTCCAGGGCCGCCCTCGACGAGCACGTGCGTGCGGCCCGGAATGCCGAACTCTGGGAGAGGCTGGAGACCAGTCACTGGATCCTCGACGGCGACCCCGAGGCCGAACGGGTGGTCTACACCTTCACCGACGCCAACTGCCCCTACTGCCGCCAGTTCTGGGAGGAGGCGCGACCCTGGGTCGAGGCCGGCGAGGTCCAGCTGCGCCATATCATGGTCGGCATCCTGGCCTCCAACAGCCCGGCCAAGGCCGCGGCCCTGCTCGGCGCCGACGACCCGGCCGCCGCCCTTCACGCCCACAGCGGCTCGGGCGAGGAGGTCGAGCCCGCCGCCCAGCCCCGCGAGATCGAGGAGCAGGTCTATGCCAACAACCAGCTGTTCGAGGAACTGGGGCTGATGGCCACTCCCACCACCCTGTACCGCGACGGTGACGGCCTGGAGCGCATCCAGGGCGTGCCCAGCCCGGAGCGCATGATCGAGGCCATGGGCGGCGAGGCCCCCTGACGCCTCGACTCCCCGGACGCAGAGAGCCCCGCCTGGCAGGCCAGGCGGGGCTCTCTTGTGACTGGCTGCCGCATCGGCTCGTGGGAGCCGTGCGGAGCCAGACAGGTCGCCTCAGTCCTCGAGGTCCTCGAAGCGTGGCTGACCCACGTTCCAGGGACGCACGTCGCCCTTCTCGCCCGTGTTGTCGTGGTCGGCCAGGCGTGCGCCATCATGCTCGCGCACCAGGCCGTACCGGGTGTGCCGGTGGAAGGTCGGGCCGAAGCGCTCCCGGGTCTCCTCGACGTCGCCGGTGTAGCGCGGGTCCTGCGGACGCTCCTGGCTGGTGACGTACAAGGCGACGTCCCAGGCCTCCTGGTCGGTCAGTGACATCGGCTGGCCCAGTGGCATGTTGTGCTTCACGAAGCCGGCCATGGTGAAGGTCCGCGAGATCCCCGCGCCCCAGTTGTTGGAGCCGTCGCCCCAGGGCGCCGGGAAGACGTACTCGCCCCCCTGGTAGAGACCGGAGCCGTCCTCGCTGTGGCAGATCGCACACTGCTCCAGGTAGACCTGCTCGCCGCGCTCGTAGCTCGGCTCCTGCTCGGGGTCGTCCAGGCGCGGGAAGCCGCGGCCGTAGATCGGCTGCTCCGGGTAGACCGGCGCCCCCTTGGCCAGCCACTGGTGGTAGGCGGTCAGGGCCAGCATGTCGTCACTGCCGTACTCCGGCGGCGTGCCGTTCATGGAGTAGGCGAAACAGCCGGCGATGCGCTCTTCCAGGTTGTTGACGTGATCGTTCTTGCCGCGGTAGTCGGGCAGCGTCACCGCTGCCGGCCAGACCGGACCACTGAACGGCTGGCGCCCTTCACCCAGGTGGCAGCTGGAGCAGTTCATGTCGTTGAAGACATTCTCGCCCCGCAACTGCTGAGTGTTCATGAAGAGGTCATGGCCGCGGCGGATGACCTTCTTGGTCTCCGGATGCAGGTCGGACTCCTCGAGATCCTGCATGGTCGGCGGCACATGCACCAGCTCGCCCTCCTGGGGTGCCGGGTAGCCCATCTCGACCAGCTTCTCGTACTCTGTCGTGACCGGCTCTGCCCAGGCGGCCATGCCCGCGCCGGCGGCCAGGGTCGCGACGACCAGGGCCAGGGTTGTCCTGTGATGGTTCATGATCTGCTCCCCTTTTATTCGGACGCCACGGACTGGTCGGCCAGCCAGGCGGAGACGGCGGTGATGTCGTCGTCACTCAAGCGCTTGGCGATGGCCCCCATCAGGTTCTGCGGGTCGTTGCCCCGTTCATCGGCCTGCCAGGCACGCAGCTGCTTCTCGATGTAGCCGGCATGCTGGCTGGCGATGCCGGGGAAGGTGCTGCCCACCCCCGCGTTGCCGGGACCGTGACAGCTCTTGCAGGAGACGATGTACTCGTTCCAGTCGCCGTGCAGGGCCAGCTGCTCGCCGCGGGCCAGCAACGCGTCGTCGACGTCGCCGCCCTGGGCCGCGGTCACCGGCATCTCGCTGTAGAAGGCCGCCACGTCGGCGATCTGCTGATCGTCGAGCATGTTGGCGAACGGCAGCATGGTGGCGTTCTGGCGGCGGCCTTCCTTGAAGTCGTGCAGCTGCTTGGCGATGTAGTCGGCATCCAGTCCCGCCAGGCGCGGCCAGGATTCACCACCGGGCACGTTCATGCCGCTGCCGTCGGCCTGGTGACAGGCCACGCAGGTTCCCGCAGCCGCCTGGCCGCGCTCGGCATCGCCTTCCAGCGCCATGGCCTGGCCGGCGGCCAGGCCGACGCCCAGCAGCAGGCCGAGCCCACCCGTGATCCTCTTGCTGGTCATTGTGTTCTCCCCCTCGTATTGTCATCGACCCCTGTACGGAGTGTTCAACGGCCCACCTCGACCGGGAAGGTCAGGCGGGCCTCCAGCCCGGCCCCGTCGGGACGGGCAAAATCGAGCCGGCCGGCGAAGCGTTCGGCGATGGCCACCACGATGGCCAGGCCCAGGCCGCTGCCGCGCTGCTTGCTGGCCCGCCAGAAGCGCTGGCCCATCTGGCCCAGGGCCTCGTCGTCGACCCCGGGCCCATGGTCGCGTACCCGGAAGGTCAGCTCACCGGCCGACGCGTCCAGGCGGGCCTCCACCGCCACCGGTTCCCCCTCGCCGCCGTGGCGCAGGGCGTTGTCGACCAGGTTGCGCAGCGCGGTGACGGCCAGCTCCCGGGGCAGCGCCAGCTCGACCTCCGGCCACTGCTCAGGCATCCGGAAGCGCGAGGTCGCGACCCCGGTGTCGCGCAGGGCCAGCTCGACCACGTCGTCGACCCGGCTGCGCTCGCCGTCCTCGAACTGCGCGCGCCCCTCGACCCGTGCCAGCATCAGCAACTGGTCGAGGGTGCGTGACAGGCGCGCCACGCCCTCCTCGGCATGCGCCAGCGCCTGGCGCGCCGTCTCGCCCTCGACCCGGCTCGCCACCTGCAGGTGGGTCTTGATGGCGGTGAGCGGCGTGCGCAGTTCGTGGGCCGCATCGTTGGTGAAGCGCTGCTCGCGGATGATGGCCTGCTGGATGCGCGCCAGGAGTCCGTTGAGCGTCTCGATCAATGGCCGCACCTCGCCTGGCACCCCGTAGGTGGCCACCGGCGCCAGGGCATCCGGGTGGCGCCGGGCCAGGGAGTCGCGCAGACGCTGGAGCGGCTTGAGGCCCCGCACCACACCGAGCCAGAGCGCCGCCATGCTGCCGAGCAGTGCCACGATGAAGGGCACCACCGCCACCTGGATGACGTTGCGCAGCAGCAGGTTGCGCTCATCCATGCGGTCGGCGGTGGTGATGGTCAGGCCGCCGCGCTCGTAGGTGAACACCCGCCAGGTGACCCCACCCTCCTCGCGGTAGGCGTGCCCGCGCTCGCCAGCCGCCAGGATGGTCTCGAGGTCGGTGTGGGTGCGCGCCATGATCTCGCCGCGGGGCGAATGCACCTGGCAGGCCAGCCCCTCGATGGGCGGAATCGACAGCGCCCGCTGGTCGGCCTGCAGCCACACCTCCTCGGGGAGTTGCGCCATCAACCCGGCCACCATGCGTGCCGACTGGGCGAGCCGCTGGTCGAGAGTGGCGACGAACTGCTGGTGCAGGTCGCGCATCAGCCAGGCCGCCGCCAGGCTCCACAGCAGCGCCAGGGTCAGCCCCAGGGTCAGCAACAGGCGCGTGCGCAGGCTCACGACCGCCTCCCGCCGCCGGTGTCCGCATCCATCGGCACCTCCACCGCCGATGGCTTGCCGAGGCGATACCCCAGCCCGCGGACGGTCTCCACCACCCGGCTGCCGAGCTTGCGCCTCAGGTGGTGGATATGCACGTTGAGGGCGTTGCTCTCCACGTCATCGTTCATGCCGTAGAGGCTGTCCTTGAGCTGGTCGGCGGAAAGCACGCTGCGGGGTGCCTGCAGGAAGGCCTCCAGCAGCACCAGTTCCCGACGCGACAGGGCCACCGGCCGCCCGGCCACGGTGACCTCCCGCGCCACGGGGTCGAGGCACAGCGGGCCGTGCTCGATCAGCGCCCGGGGGCGCCCGGCGGCACGGCGCAGCAGCGCCAGCAGGCGGGCCACCAGTTCGTCGAGGTCGAAGGGCTTGACCAGGTAGTCGTCGGCACCGCCGTGCAACCCCGCGACGCGGTCGCTCACCGCATCACGGGCGGTGAGGATCAGTACCGGCGTGGTGATGCCCGCCGCTCGCCACTCCTCGAGCAGGGCCAGGCCATCGCCATCGGGCAGGCCACGGTCGAGAATCACCACATCGCTCGACACGGCCTCCATCGCCGACCGCGCCGCCGCCAGCGACGCCACATGGTCGACCACGAAGTCGTAGACAGTGAGCCCGGCCTGGATGCCGGAAGCGACGAGGGTGTCATCCTCGATGAGCAGAACGTGCATGGCATGGGATCCTTGTTGTGTGCGACATCCTGTCACTCGACCATTAAGAAGGCGTTAAATGGTTATAAGGCTAGAACCTCAAGCCGGCATCCATTGGTCTAACGGCAAAATCCCCCGACGGCCAGGCCAACGGGGGATGGGGCTGCCTCGGGTGCAGTGCTGTCAGGACCTGGCGGGAATCGCCCGGGCCAGGAACCAGCCGGCGATCATCGCCACCAGCATGGCAACCAGCGGTGCCGTGAGCCCGCCGATGGAAGCGAAGGCCGGGCCCGGGCAGTAGCCCGAGAGCCCCCAGCCGATGCCGAACAGCGCCGCGCCACCGATCAGCCTGCCGTCGAGGTCCTGCCGGGTCGGCAGCTGGAAGGCCTCGCCGTAGATCGGGTTGGGCCGCTTGAAGACCAGCCGATAGCCGATGAAGTTGGTCACCACGGCGCCGCCCAGCACGAACATCAGGGTCGGGTCCCAGGCGCCGAAGATGTCCAGGAAACCCAGCACCCGGGCCGGATCGGTCATGCCGGAGATGCCCAGGCCGAGGCCGAACAGCAGGCCGGCGACATAGCCCATCACGCTTCTCATGGTCTCGGTCTTCATGCGCCACCTCCGATCAGGTGCCGTACCGCGAAGACGGTGATGATGGCCGTCACCAGGAAGGTCACCGTGGCCACCATGGAGCGCACCGACAGCCGCGACAGGCCGCAGACGCCATGGCCGCTGGTGCAGCCGCTGCCCAGCCCGGTACCCAGCCCCACCAGCAGGCCGGCGAAGAGCATCAGCACCACGCCGCCCGCCGGCTCGCCGACCACCTCGCCCGGGTGGCCAACCACATTGCCCAGCCCGCCGCCGACCAGCATCAGCAGGATCGGGCCGCTGACGAGGCCGAGCAGGAAGGTCAGGCGCCAGGCGCTGTCGCCCCGGGGCCTGGCGGTGACGAGATTGCCGATGATGCCGCTGATGCCGGCGATACGCCCCAGGGTCGCCATCAGCCAGGTGGCCGAGAGGCCGATCAGCACGCCGCCGATCAACCCCTGAAGGCTCGCTGTCCAGTCCACGTGTCGTCTCTCCTCGATAGGTTCGCGTTCCACCAGCCGCCGGCTGGCGTCAGGATTTTCCCTTGCAGGTACTGATGCCCAGCAGGCTGTAGGCCGGGCAGGTATTGAGCACGCCGGTGGCCAGCGGCAGGATGCCGATCCAGCCCCAGGCGCCGATGGTGCCGGTCACTGCCAGCCCGATCAGCAGCGCCCCGACGACGATGCGTGCGATCTTGTCGATACCGCCTACGTTCTTCTTCATGGTGAGTCTCCTTGGTTCCAGCTGTGTGATCCGGCCGGTGGCCGGACACGGGTCATCTCATGGGAGGACCGCTACTTGCCGCTCGCCAGGTGCGCCTCCGGACAGGCCTTGCCGGCCGAGGGGGAAACGCCCTCCTCGTGCAGCGCCCGCCAGGCATCGTAGGTGCTGAGGAACACCTTGCCGGTCAGCTCGTGGCAGAACTCGGTGTTGTGCAACCGATCCATCACCGGCCCCTTCACCTCGGCCAGGTGCAGGCTCACCGCCGAATCCTTGAGCCGGGCATTGATCGCCTCCAGGCTCTCCAGCGCCGAGGCGTCGATGACATTGACCGCCTGGCAGGCCAGCACGAGGTGCCGAAGGCCCGGCTGCCGGGCGGCGATCTCCATCACGGTGTCCTCGAGATAGCGCGCATTGGCGAAGTAGAGGCTCTCGTCGACCCGCAGGATCACCAGCCGCTCGTCGGTCTCCACCGCGTGGCGCTGCACGTTGCGGAAATGCTCGCTGCCCGGCACCCGGCCCACCACCGCACTGTGCGGGCGGCTGGTGCGGTAGAGATGCAGCGCCAGCGACAGGCCCACGCCGACCAGGATGCCGCTCTCCACGCCATGGCCCAGGGTCACCACGATGGTCGCCAGCATGGCGGCGAAGTCGCTGCGGGAGTAGTCCCAGGTCCGCTTCACCGCGCCGATGTCCACCAGCGAGAGCACGGCCACGATGATGGTCGCGGCCAGGGTGGCGATCGGCAGATAGGCGATCAGCGGGGTCAGCAGCAGTGCCGCCACGGCGATACCCACCGCGGTGAAGGCCCCGGCCGCCGGCGTCTCGGCGCCGGCATCGAAGTTGACCACCGAGCGGGCGAAGCCGCCGGTCACCGGCATGCCCCCGGTGAAGGACGCGGCGATGTTCGAGGTCCCGAGTCCCACCAGCTCCTGGTCGGGGTCGATGCGCTGGCGCCGCTTGGCGGCCAGGGTCTGGCCCACCGATACCGACTCCACGAAGCCGATGATGCTGATCAGCAGCGCGGCCATGAACAGCTCGCGCCACAGGTCGAGCTCGACGCCGGGCAGGGTCAGCGGCGGCAGGCCCGCCGGCACGCTGCCGACCACGGCCACGCCCCGCGCGTCGAGGCCCAGCGCCCAGGTCGCCAGGGTCGTCACCGCCACGGCGAGGATGGGGGCCGCCTTGGTCAGCATGTCCGCCGGCCTGTCCGGCATGCCCAGGCCCAGCAGACCCGGCTTGAGCCAGCGCCGTGCCGCATAGAGGAAGACCAGGACCGACACCCCGATCAGCAGGGTCGGGGCGTTCACCCCGCCCAGGTTGGCGACCAGGCTCCCCACCAGTTCCAGCAGGTTGTGGCCCGAGGCCTCCACGCCCAGCACATGCTTGGCCTGGCTGGCGGCGATGATCAGCCCCGAAGCGGTGATGAAGCCGGAGATGACCGGGTGGCTGAGGAAGTTGGCCAGGAAGCCCAGCCGCGCCACCCCCATCAGGGTCAGGATCAGCCCGGACATCAGCGCCAGCACCAGGGCGGCACCGAGGTACTCCGGCGTGCCCTGGGGAGCCACCTGCCCCACCGCCGCCGCGGTCATCAGCGAGACCACCGCCACCGGCCCCACCGCCAGGGTGCGACTGGTGCCGAACACGGCGTAGACCACCAGCGGCGCGATGCTGGCGTAGAGCCCCACCTCCGGCGGCAACCCGGCCAGCATGGCGTAGGCCAGCGACTGCGGGATCAGCATGATGGTGACGATCACCGCCGCCAGCAGGTCGCTGGTCAGGGTGGCGCGACCATACTGGGGCAGCCACTGCAGGATGGGCAGATAGCGCTTCGGGTTCATCGCTCAGTTCTGCCCGGCGGCGGCTTCCAGCAGCGGACGCCGCTCCTCCAGGTCATGCCCGGCGGCGCGGGCCGCGGCCAGCAGTGCCGGGATGTCACAGGTCGCGCCCTGGCTGCGGGCATGGGCCCAGAGGTGCACGGCACGCCTTCCGGTCCTGCAGAAGGCCAGGATCGGGGTGGGCAGCTCGTCCAGGGCCCGGCCGAAGGCCGCGATGTCGGTGTCGCCGTACTCGCCCGGGGTCACCGGGATGCAGCGCCACTCGAGGCCGAGCTCGGCGGCCCGCTCGCTCAGGGCGCGATCGTCGGGGTGATCCTCGGCCGCGCCGGGGCGACGGTTGCAGATCACCGCACGGAAACCGCGCCGGGCGACTTCCTCGAGGTCGGCAGGGGTGATGGCGTCGGCGATGGCGAAGCCGGGTTCGAGTTCGTGGATCTGCATGGGCACTCCTCCGCAGGAAGGCGTTGAACGGGATGGACCAGGATCAGAACTTGTTGATCGGCACTTTCAGGTAGACCTGGCCGTTGTCCTCGGGCGGCGGCATGTGCCCGGCGCGCATGTTGACCTGCACCGACGGCAGGATCAGCCGCGGCATGTCGAGGGTCGCATCGCGCTCGGTGCGCATCCTGACGAACTCCTCCTCGCTGATACCCTCGTGCACATGCACGTTGTGGGCACGCTGCTCGGCCACGGTGGTCTCGTGCTGGTACTCCTCGCGCTCCGGCGCCTTGTAGTCGTGGCACAGGAAGAGGCGGGTCTCGCCGGGCAGGGCCAGCACCTTCTGGATGGAGCGGTAGAGGGTGCGGGCATCGCCGCCGGGGAAGTCGCAGCGGGCGGTGCCGTAGTCGGGCATGAACAGGGTGTCGCCGACGAAGGCGGCATCGCCGATCACGTAGGTCAGGCAGGCCGGGGTATGACCGGGAGTGTGCAGCACTCGCCCTTCCAGCTTACCGATGGTGAAGGTGTCGCCCTCCTCGAACAGGCGGTCGAACTGGCTGCCGTCGCGGGCGAACTCGGTGCCGGCATTGAAGGCCTTGCCGAAGACGTCCTGGACGACGGTGATGTTGGCACCGATGCCGGTCTTGCCTTCCAGCGCCTCGTGCAGGTAAGGGGCCGCGGAGAGGTGGTCGGCATGGACGTGGGTCTCGAGGATCCACTCCACCTCCAGGCCGTTGTCGCGCACGAAGGCGATGATCTCGTCGGCGGAGCGCACGTCGGTGCGCCCGGCGGCGTAGTCGAAGTCGAGCACCGAGTCGAGGATCGCGCAGGACTGGCTGTCGGGATCCTTCACCACATAGCTGAAGGTGTTGGTGGGCTCGTCGAAGAAGGGAGTCACGATGGGCCGGGACATGGCAGTCACCTCCAATGGATGTCGTTGCCTCTGCTATGCAAGACATTATAACGAAGTTTTCGTTCTATATATATACTGATTACTCATAAAAAAGAGCGAAGGGAAAGGCCCCGGGCATACCCCTGAGGATCCTGTTCCCCTCGCACGACCGCCTCATGCGGGCGGCTTCCCGGAGCCGACAGGCGTGCCGGCCCCGGCAACCTGGCCACCCATTTCCAACACACTGATAATGAAGAAATATTCCTGGGAATCCCTCAGGATTGGAGCCCGGCGGCTGCCGGCATCGAACCCTGTTTCACCCTAGTGTCAGGCCCGCGCGGACTTCTTGATCTGCAGCAAGACCATGGGGCCCGGCAGGGATGAAAAACATCAGCCGGCCCGCTCATTCCTGCAGCCTATCCGAGCGGGTCCCGACATCAGGATGGCCATCCCTGGCCCGAGGCTTCGATCACCACATCTCACCCCTCTCCCTCCGGTTGCCGGCGCGGGGAGCCGCGCCGGTCATTCAGTCCCAGGCCGCACCTTCCAGGGCGTCCAGGGGAATCTTCAGGTAGCGCCGGCCGTTGGCCTCGGGTTCGGGGAGTCGACCGCCCCGGGTGTTCACCTGCAGCGAATGCAGGATCAGCTTGGGCATCGGCAGTTCGCTGTCGCGCTGCTCGCGCAGGGCGACGTAATCGTCCTGGGTCATGCCGGCCAGGTGCGGGTTGCGGCTTCGCTGCTCGGCCACCGTGCTCTCCCACTCCGGCTCTCGCCCGCCGGGCATGTAGTCGTGGCCGGTGAACAGGCGCGTCTCGCCGGGCAGCGCCAGGATCGCCTGGATCGAGCGCCACAGCTGATGGGCGTCGCCACCGGGGAAGTCGGCCCGGGCGGTACCGAAATCCGGCTGGAAGAGGGTGTCGTGAACGAAGGCGGCATCGCCGATCACGTAGGTGATCGAGGCCAGGGTATGGCCCGGCGAGAACATCACGCTCGCCTCCAGCTCACCGATGCGGAAGGTGTCGCCCTCGGCGAACAGTCGGTCCCACTGGCGCCCGTCGGCAGGAAAGTCGGGCCAGTGGTAGATTCCCTTCCACAGCGCCTGCACCTCGACCACATGCTTGCCGATGGCGGTCGGCGCCCCGGTGCGCTCCTTGAGGTAGCGGGCCGCGGAGAAGTGGTCGGCGTGGGGGTGGGTGTCGAGGATCCACTGCACCTCGAGCCCCTGCTCCTTCACGTAGGCGAGCAGCTCGTCGGCATGGTGGGTGGCGGTGGCACCGGACTTCTCGTCGAAGTCGAGCACCGGGTCGATGATGGCGCACCGCCGTGAGACAGGATCGCTGACCACGTACTGCACGCTGAAGGTCCGCGGATCGAAGAAGCCGGCGACATCGGGCTTGCCGGCTCCCGTGCTGCGGGAAAGGGAAAACGTCTTCATGTTGGCCTCCTTACGCCTGAAACGTCGACTCGGGCCATGGGCCCCGGCAATCCACTGGGGCCCGGTTCGACCCGTGCTTACAGGGTCTTCTTGGAGAAGTACCAGTCGGTGTACTCGTAGCCCTGGTCCTTGCGGGCCTCGGCCTCGGCATCGGTGTGCGGCGGCGGCACGATGACCGGCTCGCCCGGCTGCCAGGCTTCCGGGGTGGCCACGCCATGCTCGTCGCTGGTCTGCAGAGCCTTGACCAGGCGCAGCACCTCGTCGACGGAGCGGCCGTTGCTCATCGGGTAGTAGATCATCGCGCGCAGGATGCCATCCGGGTCGATGACGAAGGTGGCACGCACCGCCGAGGTGTCGCTGGCACCCGGCTGCACCATGCCGTAGGCGTTGGCCACCTTCATGTTCAGGTCGGCGATGATCGGGAAGGGGATCTCGATACCGAAGTTCTCCTTGATGCTGCGGGTCCAGGCGATATGCGCATGGATGCCATCGATGGAGAGCCCCAGCAGTTCGGTGTTGACCGCCTTGAACTGCTCGGCACGGGTGGCGAAGGCCGAGAACTCGGTGGTGCACACCGGAGTGAAGTCGGCGGGGTGGGCGAACAGCACCAGCCACTTGCCCTTGTAGTCGGCCAGTGACTTCTCGCCCTGGGTGGTCTTGGCGGTGAAGTCGGGGGCCGGACGGTTGAGCTGCGGCATGACGGGCTGCTGGACGGCTTGCATTTCCATTATCGAACTCCTCGGGTCGCGATCGTGGAGAGCGACATGCCCTCCGCGTTTCTACGGTTATAAAGTTAGCTCAATATGGAATATATTGACCAATAAGTCTTTCCGATGAGCCGGATAGCCTGGCTACATCGTTGTTTTTTCAAGAAAATAAACAAGAAAGCCGCAACCCCCGGCAAAGGTCCGGGGGTCACGGCAAGGAGGTTCGGCACTCGCGCAACCGGCACGGAAGCGCGAGCGGCAGCCGGTATCAGAAGCTGTAGACGGGTATCGCCGGGTCGCGCATCATCTCTGCCATGGGGCCGGGAGCCGCCACGCCCACGCCCTCGCGCAGATCGCCTTCCTCGTGGTCGCTGTTGGGGAGGTAGATGGCGCAGACATCCACGCTGGCCCCGTTGCCCATCAGCATGCCCAGAATGCCCTCCGGCTTGACCTGGCCCGCCGGGTTGCTGGGGGGCGTGTTGATCGCCTCGGCGCTCTCGTAGCCCTGGATGGCCAGTTCGCCCGCTGCATCACACAGCAGGATGTGCAGGTCGGTCCCCTGCTGCTGCATGGCGTTGGAGAGGATCATCGCCATGCCCTGGGTCTGCAGGGAGTCGCTGGTGAGGATCACCAGGGCCCTGTCCTCGTGAGCGTTGCCACCGTGGCTGTCGGCCAGGGCAGCGCCGGAGAGGCCGATGGCAGCGGCAGCGGCCAGGATTGCCGTCTTCTTGATGGTCATGCTGTCACCTCTTGCTGGTTGTCGCGTTTCACGCCTCGGCGAGGCGTGTCTTGCGGTGTCAGGATCCGTCCGCGGGGCGCCAGGCGACGCCGGGGTCGATCTCGTAGCTCCAGGGCAGACCGGAGTTGCGCCAGCCGTTCAGTGCGCGCACGCCCCTGGAGTCGCCTTCCTTGAGGGTACTGCCCTCGAAACCGTCGCTCACCGAGTAGACCTGGCGGTAGCCCATCTCGGCGATCGCGTCGGCACCCGGCGCGCTGCGGGTGGAGCCGGAGCGGCAGATGACGATGATCGGGTCGTCCTCGGCCACGCCCAGGGCCTCGAGGCGCTCCTTCACCCGGGGCTCGAAATCGGCGTTGCGTACCATGGGCCAGGTCTTCGCCTCGTCGTCGAAGTTGCCGCGATCGGCCAGCACCCAGGGCACATGGATATCGGTGGGCTCGGCGAAGCCGGTGAACTTGATCTCGATCGGGTCGCGCACGTCGATCAGCACGGCGCGTTCGTTCTCCTGAAGCAGCTCGAAGGCCTCGACCGCCGAGACGTAGAGCCCGAGCCGGGTCTCGCGGTAGGCGTCGGCCTCCTGGGCCAGCCCGGGAGTACTCGCCAGGGCCGTGGCCAGGACGGAGCCTGCCAGCAGGCGCTTCATCAAAACGCTCATAACACATCCCTCTAAGCAAATAACTTATTGCAGTCAGACAAGCCTAGGGCATCCCGGGATGTTTCGCATGGGGCATGTGGCCGCACCTCGATCGAGGTCACGAGAAGGCTTCGCTCACCGACAGCCTGCTGCCGCCGGCCGAGGTGGCAGCGCGGCTCGGGGCCGGCGAGTCGCGCTGCCGCCGGGGGCAAGACGGCAGTTTGTCGCGGCTCAGAGCTCGATACGGTCGCCGTAGGCGGGTATCTCGGCCTCGATGTCGCTCTCGGCCAGGGCGGCCTTGAGCACTTGCTGGGTCTCGGGCTCGCCGTGCACCAGGTAGAAGCGCGGATCATTGCGGAAGGCCCCGGCCCAGCCGATCAGCTGGGTCTGGCCGGCATGGGCCGAGAAGCCGCCGATGGTGTGGACCTGCGCCTTGACCGCCAGATCCTGGCCGAAGACGCGCACCCGCTCGGCCCCGTCGACGATCTGCCGCCCGAGGGTACCGGCGGCCTGGAAACCGACGATCACCAGCCGGGTGGCGGGCTTCTCGAGGTTGTAGCGGAAGTGATGGATGATGCGCCCGCCATTGCACATGCCCGCACCGGCAATGATGATGGCGCCGCCATGGATGCGGTTGATGGCCATGGACTCCTCCACCGTGCGAGTCAGGCGGAGGATGGGCAGGTACTGGCTGGTGTCGCCGCTGGCGGCGATGTTGAGCACCTTGAGGTCCTCGGCATCGAGCGCCTTGCGCGCGCGATGGTAGAGCTCGGTGACCTTGATCGCCATGGGGCTGTCGAGGAACACCATCTGCTGGCGCAGCCGACCCTCGTGGTAGAGCACGCTGAGGTGGTAGAGGATCTCCTGGGTGCGCCCCACGGCGAAGGCGGGAATCAGCACATTGCCGCCCTCCTCGTGCGCCTCCTCCAGCACTCGGGCGAACTCCTCGAGGGTCTCCTCCAGGGGACGATGGTCACGGTCGCCGTAGGTGCTCTCCATCAGCACCAGGTCGGCATCGTAGACCTTCTCGGGATCCTTCATCAGCACCGAGCTGGGGTTGCCCAGGTCACCGGAGAACACCAGGCGCCGGGTCTGGCCGCCGGAGGGAATCCCCAGCTCGACGATGCCCGAACCGAGGATGTGGCCCGCATCGCGGAACACCAGGGTCGCGCCCCCGGGGAGGTTCACGGGCTGGCCGTAGCCATGGGACTCGCAGAGCGCCAGTGTCTGCTCCACGTCCTCCAGGTCGTAGAGCGGCTCGACCGGCGGCTTGCCGTTGCGCTTGCGCCACTTGTTCTCCCACTCGACGTCCTTGGCCATGACGAAGGCGGCATCACGCAGCATGA
The DNA here is from genome assembly GCF_049166755.1 of Halomonas terrestris. Classification (NCBI taxonomy): domain Bacteria; kingdom Pseudomonadati; phylum Pseudomonadota; class Gammaproteobacteria; order Oceanospirillales; family Halomonadaceae; genus Halomonas; species Halomonas terrestris. The sequence goes on from NZ_JBMHFZ010000010.1 coordinate 71,509, forward strand.
TGTCCAGCAGGTCCCGGGTACCGCGGGTGCAGTGGATCGGCCCCCGATACCCCTCGCGCACCAGCTTGGGCAGCAGCCCCGAATGGTCGAGGTGTCCGTGGGAGATCACCACCGCCTCGAGCTGCCCGGCCAGGGCACCGAAGGGCCTGGCATTGGCCTCGTCGGCGTCGGCACCGCCCTGATGCAGGCCGCACTCGAGCAGCAGCTTGTGGGAGCCCCCATCGCCGTCCACCTCGATGAGATAGCGCGACCCGGTTACCTCCCCGACCGCGCCCTGGAATGTCAGTGTCGACATGGTGTTTCGATCCTTTCCCTGCTGAAGCCATGGCTTCAGCATACTGGATCGTGACGGCTCACGCGCTGCCCGCGGCCAACATCCTCACCTCAGCGATAGACCGGGAAGCGGGCGCAGACCGCCGCGACCTTCTCCTTGACGTCGGCCTCGATGGCGGCCGTGTCATCGCCGGCCGCCATGACGTCGAGGATGTCACAGATCCAGCCGGCCAGGTCGGCGCACTCGGTCTCGCCGAAGCCGCGGGTGGTGACCGCCGGGGTGCCGATGCGCAGGCCCGAGGTGACGAAGGGGCTCTGGGGATCACCGGGCACGGCGTTCTTGTTGACGGTGATGTGGGCGCGACCCAGGGCGGCGTCGGCGTCCTTGCCGGTCAGGCCCTGCTTGATCAGCGAGAGCAGGAAGAGGTGGTCCTCGGTGCCGCCGGAGACGATGTCGAAGCCACGCTCGATGAACACGCCGGCCATGGTCCGGGCATTCTTCACCACCTGCTGCTGGTAGTTCTTGAACTCGGGGGCCATGGCCTCCTTGAAGCAGATCGCCTTGGCGGCGATGACGTGCTCCAGGGGGCCGCCCTGGCTGCCGGGGAAGACCGCTGACTGCAGCTTCTTCTCGATGTCGGCGTCGCCCTCGCTGGAGAGGATCAGGCCGCCGCGTGGACCGCGCAGGGTCTTGTGGGTGGTGGTGGTGACCACATGGGCGTGGGGCAGCGGGGTCGGGTAGACGCCGGCGGCCACCAGGCCGGCGATGTGCGCCATGTCGACCAGCAGGTAGGCGCCCACCTCGTCGGCGATCTCGCGGAACCTGGCCCAGTCGATGACCTGGGAGTAGGCGGAGAAGCCGGCGATGATCATCTTGGGGCGGTGCTCGCGGGCGAGGCTGGCCACTTCCGCGTAGTCGATGCGGCCGTTCTCGTCGATGCCGTACTGCACGGCATTGTAGTGCTTGCCGGAGAAGTTGGGCCTGGCGCCGTGGGTCAGGTGGCCACCGGCATCCAGGCTCATGCCCAGCACGGTGTCGCCCGGCTTGACCAGAGCCTGGAAGACGGCGGCATTGGCCTGGGAGCCGGAGTGGGGCTGGACGTTGGCGTAGCTGGCGCCGAACAGCGCCTTGGCGTAGTCGATGGCCAGCTGCTCGACGATGTCGACGTACTCGCAGCCACCGTAGTAACGCTTGCCGGGATAGCCTTCCGCGTACTTGTTGGTCAGCTGGCTGCCCTGGGCCTCGAGCACCCGGGGGCTGGCGTAGTTCTCGGAGGCGATCAGCTCGATGTGGGCTTCCTGGCGGGCGACCTCCTTCTGCATCGCATCGAACAGGGCGTCATCGAAACCGGCAATCGTCATGTCACGGCTGAACATCGGCGGGAAACCTCGCATCAGGGGGAAATCCGAAAGGCGCATGATACCCCAGCCCATGACGGCTTTCACATGAAAGGCCGTCATGGGGAAGCCCATCTTTTCTCATGCAGGCTTTAGCCAGGCTACAGCGTCAGCGAGCCTCCACGCTCAGCGAGAGCTTGTCGGGCAGCGCCAGGGGGTCACCGGCCCAGGTTTCCAGGTCGCTCTCCGCCGGCAGGGTGATGCCGATCGCCAGCTCGCTGGCGTTCCCCTCCAGCAGGTCGACCAGCCCCATCAGCACGGACTGGACCTGGGGGCCGAACATCATGCCGAAGCCCTGGGCCTGGGTACGCGCCTGCTCGATGTACTGCGCCTCGGTCACCCCCTCCATGGCGGCCCCCAGGGTGGCCAGGCGGCCGAACAGTCCCAGGTCGGCCAGGGTCAGGTGGATCTCGCCTCCCAGCAGGGTGGCCGCCTCCAGCAGGTCGGTATCGGCGAACACCTCGACCGGGGCGATGCCGTCGGGCAGCACCAGCGGCAGCTCGATGTCGAAGAGCAGGCGCAGGGCGTCATGGGCGGTGACCTGGCTGTCGCTCCTCAGGATGCTGCGATCGCCGTCCTCCTCCCAGTTGCCGAGGAAGGCGGCATCCAGGCGCAACTCGCCGCTGCCATCGGTGAGCACGTTGCTGGCCATGCGCAGCTGGGTCCGCTCCTCCTCCGGGGCGAGCTCGATCATGCGTGCCAGGTCGAGGTGGAAGCCCTCGAGGCGCAATCCGCCGACACCGTCGCTGAAGTCCCCGTCGAGGTTCAGCTCCTCCAGCGATCCCACCAGACGGTCGGAGGCGATATCGAGGTCGCGCAGGGCCAGCAGGTCCAGGGTCTCCTCCTCGCCATCCAGCCCGGCCAGCCCCTCCAGGCGCAGCGAGGCGAGGCTGAAGGAGCCGGTCCCCAGGTCGCCCAGGTCCTGCCCGGTGCCGGCCACGTCGCTGAACTCCAGCATGCCGATGGCCGAATGGGATAGCGCCTCGCCGCGCACCCTGTCGATGGTCAGCCGGCCCTCGCCCTCGCGGAAGGCCGAGCCCTGGAAGAGGTCCTCGGCGATCTCCGAGGCCAGGTCGATGTCGATGCCGTCGATGGCCAGGCTGCCGATGCGCAGCGCCTCCGGGGCCAGGCCGCCATCCAGCGGCAACACGGCCCGGGAAGGCTCACCCAGGACGATGCGCTCGACGCTCACCAGCATCAGCTCGGTCAGGCTGTCCTCGATCCGCAGCCCCTCGAGGATCACCTCGTCCGGGCTGTCGTAGTCGCCGCTGACGATGTATCGCTCGATCAACAGGCGCTCGCCCTCCTGCGCCTCGAAGACGATATTCTCGGCGCTGACGCGTGAGCGCATCATGGCACTCGACACCTCCCCCAGCGAGAGGTTGCCGCCCTCGCCGAACAGCGCCCGCAGGTCGGCCTCCAGACGCTCGGCATCGGCGGCCGCGACACCGCAGGCGCCCAGGAGCGTAGCGAAGACCAGGATCTGGCCCAGGCGAGTCGCCTGGGGACGAAGTGCATGCATCGGCATCACCTCCTGTGTATGGACTCTCGCGCAGGGAAAGCGGCGACGTCAGCCGGCGCCACGATTACACAGTGTAACCGTAATGGCGCTATCGCTGCGGCATCGTGGGCGACGATGGCCAATGCCGGTTCAACGCAGTGGCCGACGTCGCGGCTCGGGTTCAGGCCTCTCCCAGCAGCCCGAGGCTGGCCGCCGGCGCCTGGCGGCGCAGGCTCCGGGAGAGCAGGTGGCCGATGACGCCGATCAGCAGCGCTCCCCCCAGCGGCAGCACCAGCCACAGCCAGCCATGCAGCCGTGGTGCCAGGTCGAACCAGGCCAGGTAGATGGCGGCGGTGGCGAGCTCGGCGAGCAGCGCCCCCATCAGGCCGCTGGCCAGTCCCAGGATGGCGAACTCGGCCCCCTGGGTCCGGGAGAGCAGCCGATTGCCGGCGCCGAACACCCGCAGCAGGCCGCTCTCGTGGGCACGCACCGGGCGGCTGGCGGTCAGGGCGGCATAGAGCACGCTGATGCCGGCCAGCAGCACGAAGCCGAGCACCAGCTCCACCGCCCGGGTCACCTGGGTGAGCACCTCGCGCACCTGGCCGAGGATCGCATCGATATTGAGCAGCGAGACCCCGGGGAACGCCCGCACCAGGTGGCGCAGGGTCTCGCCCTGCCCGGCATCGAGGTGGAAGGCGGTGATGTAGCTGTGGCCGAAGCGCTCCAGAACGCCGGGGGGGAAGATCACGTAGAAGTTGGGCCGGAAGCTGTCCCAGTCGAGGTCCCGCAGGCTGGTCAGCTCGCCGATGATCTCGGCCCCGCCGATGGTGAAGGTGAGGGTATCGCCCAGGGTGAGGCCGAAGCGCTCGGCCAGGCCGTCCTCCATGGAGATCGGCACCCTCTCGACGCGGGGCTCGGCCTCCACGGCACCGAGCCAGCCGGAGGCATCCGGCGCGTCCAGATCATCGAACCACTGCCCCGCCACCAGGCGGTTGCCCTCGGGCAGGGTCTCGCGCCAGGTCAGGTTGAGCTCACGACGCAGGGCGTTGTCGCCCCGGGACTCCACCGGCACCGCCTCGCGGGGCGGCATGTCGTTGATGGCGGTGATGCGTCCGCGCACCATGGGATAGAGGGCACTGCGGGCGTCGGCGGCATCCCCCAGGGCGTCCTCGAAGGCCTCGCGCTCCGCGGGCTGGATATTGATGGCGAAGTAGTTGGGGGTGTCCTCGGGCAACTGGTCCTGCCAGGTGGTCAGCAGATCCCCGCGTACCAGGGCGATCATCGCCATGGCGAAGAAGGTCACCGAGAAGGCGAGCAGCTGGCCGAGGCTGGCCCGCCGCCGACGGGCGAGCTGCTGCCCGCCCAGCCTGAGTGCCTGGGCGAGGCCGCCCTCCTGCCCGCCCCGCCGGGGAAGGCGCGCAGCGAGCCGCAGCACCAGCGAGAGCAGCAGCGCGCCCAGCCCCCAGAGCACCACCAGCATCACCAGGCCACCGAGCAGCAGCCCGGCGGAGAGGCCCGGGTCGCCGGAGTAGAGCCACAGCAGGCCACCGAACACCAGGGTGGCCACGGCCACCACCAGCCAGGCCGAGACGGGCAGCGGGTCGAGTTCGCGACGCAGCACCTTGAGGGCGCTGACCCGCTTGAGGCGCAGCAGGGTCGGGCCGGCGAAGCCCACCAGCACCGCCAGGGCGGTGAGCACCCCGAGCCACAGTGGCAACACCCCCGGCGGCGGCAGCTCCAGCGGCAGGAAGGCGGTCAACAGGCGCAGCAGCGCCGCCTGTCCGACCAGCCCCAGGGCGGCGCCGATCGCCGAGGCGACCAGCGCCAGCCACAGCAACTGCAGCGCGAAGAGCCCGGTGAGCTCGCGCTGGGTCGCCCCGAAGCAGCGCAGCAGCGCCGCAGTATCCAGGTGGCGGTCGACATAGCGCCGGGTGGCCATGGCCACGGCCACCCCCGCCAGCAGCACGGCGGCCAGCCCGGCCAGGCTCAGGTAGCGTTCGGCCCGCTCCAGGGCATTGCCGAGTTGCGGCCGGTCGCGACGCACGTCGCGAACCTCCACGCCGTCCCGGCGCAGCCGCTCGAGCAGCGGGGCGAGGCCATCCACCGCCTCCACCGGACCGGCAGCGAGCAGCTCGAAGGAGACCCGCGAGCCATCCTGCACCAGGTGGGTCGCCGCCAGGTCGTCGGCATGCATCATCAGCCGCGGATTGAAGTTGCCGAAGCCGCCCTGCTGGTCGGGTTCGCGCTCGATCAGGCCGGCGACGGTCAGCTCGGCCTCGCCCACCCGCACGCTGTCGCCGAGGTCGACCTCCAGCAGCAGTGCCAGCCGCGGCGCCAGCCAGGCCTCGCCGGGCGCCGGCCCATGGGCGACCGTCTCGCGCCCCTGCCCCTGATCGACATGGACCTCCCCGTAGAGGGGGTAGCGCCGGTCCACCACCTTGAGGCTGGCGGGCTGGAAGGCATCGCCGAAGCTGACCATGGAGACCATGCCGACCTGGTCGCTCAGGGTCAGGCCCGCCGCCTCCAGGTCCTGGCGCAGCGCGGCATCGAAGGGGCGGCTCTGCTCCAGCACCAGGTCGCCACCGAGCAGCTGGCCCGCCTGCCGGGTCAGCCCGCGGTCGAGGCGGTCGAGGAAGAAACCGATCATGGTGGAGGCGGCCACCGCCAGGGCCAGGGCCACGAAGAGCGCGCGCACGTCGGCCGCACGCAGGTCCCGGACCAGACCGCGGGCCGCCAGCCGCGGCATCCGCATCCTGCGGCCCAGGAAGGAGGCGATGTCACTCATGCGTCCACCTCATCGCGGGCCATCTCCACCAGCCGCCCCTCCTCCAGGCGCAGGCAGCGATCGCAGCGCCGGGCCAGGGCCTGGTCGTGGGTCACCAGCACCAGGGTGGTGCCCGCCTCGTGATTGAGCGTGAAGAGCGCCTCGATGATGCGCTCGCCGGTGGCCGGGTCCAGGTTCCCCGTGGGCTCGTCGGCGAACACCAGCTCGGCGCCGGTGACGAAGGCCCGGGCCAGGGCCACCCGCTGCTGCTCACCGCCGGAGAGCTGCTTGGGCAGGTGGTCCAGCCGCTCGCCCAGGCCCACCCGGGTCAGCCAGTCGCGGGCACGGGCCTCGGCGTCGGGCCGGGGGCTGAGCTCCAGCGGCAGCAGCACGTTCTCCAGCGCGGTCAGGGTCGGCAACAGCTGGAAGTTCTGGAACACGAAGCCCACCCGGCCGGCACGCAGCCGGGCCCGGCCATCCTCGTCGAGTGCCGCCAGCGACTGTCCGAACAGCTCGAGCTCGCCGCTGCTGGGGGCATCGAGCCCGGCCAGCAGTCCCAGCAGGGTCGACTTGCCGGCACCGCTCTGGCCGAGGATCGCCACGCTCTCGCCGGGGAACACCGTGAGCCCGAGGCCACTCAGAATGGTGAGCCGTCGCTCGCCGCTCCGGACCTGCTTGGCCAGCCCGTCGGCGTGTAGAATCGGTGCAGCATCCGTTCGAGAGGTGGTAGGCATGATGAAAGGGTTCCCTGTTGGTCTGGTACACGTACGGCAGTGGCCCGCCGGTCCCGCACGCCGGCGGGCATGGCGCTGCGGCCACCCGTGGTATCCGCTGGCACTCGCCTGGCTGGCCCTGGTGCTCGTCCTGGCGGGCGCCCCGGCACATGCCGAGTCGCGCCCGGTACTGCTGGTGCTCGGCGACAGCCTCAGCGCCGCCTACGGCATCGAACGGCAGGAGGGCTGGGTCAGTCTGCTGGAGGCGCGCCTGGACGGGAAGGTGCAGATGGTCAACGCCAGCATCAGCGGAGAAACCAGCGGTGGGGGCGCCAGCCGGCTGCCCGAGCTTCTCGGACAGCACGAGCCGGACATCGTTCTGCTCGAACTCGGTGGCAACGATGGCCTGCGCGGCCTGCCGCCGGGCCAGTTCGAAGCCAACCTGGCGACGATGATCGAGGCCAGCCGGGAAGCCGGCGCCGAGGTGCTGCTGCTGGGCATCGATATCCCGCCCAACTACGGCCAGGCCTACCGGGACGCCTTCACCGGGGTCTTCCACCGCCTCGCCGACGAATACGAACTGGCCCTGGTGCCCTTCCTGCTCGAGGGGGTTGCCCTCGAGGATGGCCTGATGCAGTCCGACGGCATCCACCCCACCGCCGCCGCCCAGCCGATCATCCTCGACAATGTCTGGCCGGCCCTCGAGCCGCTGCTGCAGGCGCATGATGTCCTGGTGGCGGAAGTCGATCAGGACTGAGCCGCCGGCGCCGGGCTCTTCTGCCACTGCTGAAGCCCCAGGCCACCGAGGATCAGCACCAGCCCCACCAGGGTCGAGGGCAGGATCGGCTCGCCGACCACCAGGAACAGCAGCACCAGCGACACCGGCGGCGAGAGGAAGATCAGGTTCGACACCTTGGCGGTACGCGATACCTTGTGCACCGCCAGCTGCCAGAGCACGAAGGCGATACCCATCTCGAACAGCCCCACGTAGACCCCGGCGCCGAGGCCTGCCCAGCCGTGCCATTGCAGGCCCGGCCCGGCCAGCAGCAGCACCGTCAGCACCGGCATCCCGACGCTGAAGTTCTGCCACTGAGCCACCAGCGGCGGACGGTGGTCGCGGGCGTTGAGCAGCCAGTAGAACGCCCAGAGCAGGGTCGAGGCGAGTGCCAGGCCGACACCCAGCGGGTCGGCGAAGGCGACGTCGAACACCGCCCCGCGGGTGGCGATCACCCACACGCCCGAGTAGGCCACCAGCCCGGCGACCACGTCGGTGCGGGTGAGGCGCTGGCCCAGGATCGGCACGGCGAGGAAGGCCATGGCCAGCGCCCAGGTATAGTTGAGCGCCATGGCCTCCTGCCCCGGCAGGCGGTCGTAGGCGGCGAACAGCACCAGATAGTAGGCCACCGGGTTCATCAGCCCGGCCCAGGCGGCGGTGCGCCAGCCACGCCTCAGCGCCTCGCCCAGCAGCCCCTGGCGGGCCACCAGCACGCCGATCAGCGCCCAGGAGACCAGCGAGGCGAGCCAGATCAGCTCCAGCGGCGACATGTAGGCGAGCGCCACCTTGAAGGCGGTGGCCACCGTCGACCAGAGCGCCACCGCGCCCAGCCCGTAGAGCATGGCCTGACGATCCCGTGTCATGTATCCCCTCCCTGTGGGCAGTGGCGGCATCCCGCTATCGATCGATGTGTCCCAGGTCGCGTTCGGGGTCGAGGCGATCCCGTACCGCCTGTTTCAGCGTCCTGCTGTCGGGAAAGCCGCCGTCGCGCTGGCGTTCCCAGATCGACTCCTCGTCGTGGAAGATCTCGAAATGGCCGCCGTGGGAGGGCACCAGGGCCACCTCCTCGAGCGCCTCGCCGAAGGTGGAGAGCAGCTCCTGGGCCAGCCAGGCGCTGCGCAGCAACCACTGGCACCGGGTACAGTAGTGAATTCGAATGCGTGACATGGCGCCCCCCGGGTCGCGACAATGACGCCTCGGATGATAACAGTCAGGACGCCCCATGGCCGAACGCGAGACCAGCCAGTCCCGCCTCTACGAGTGGCTCACCGGCGACGAGGACAGCCGGATGTGCCGGGACATCCCCGACGAGGCCTGCGACGAGCAGCCCCGCAACTTCTTCCTGCACCTGGTGGCCTCGCTGGGCAACAAGCTCGCCGACGAACTCGCCAGTGCCCGCCTGGTGCTGCCCTGGCTGCTCGGGGTGATGGGGGCACCACTGTGGATGGTCGGCCTGCTGGTACCGATCCGCGAGGCCGGCGCGCTGCTGCCGCAGCTGCTGGTGGCCGGCTTCATCCGCCTCCAACCCGAGCGCAAGTGGGCCTGGGCGATCGGTGGGGCGCTGCAGGCCGCCGCCGCTGCCGGCCTCGCGCTGCTGGCACTGTTCGGTGGAGGCGGGATCGGCGGCGCCCTGGTGCTGATCGTGCTGGTGCTCCTGTCGCTGGCCCGGGGGCTCTCCTCCATCGCCACCAAGGATGTGCTGGGCAAGACCATCGCCAAGCGCCGCCGCGGCACCCTGATGGGCTGGAGCGGCGGCGTGGCCGGGGGCGTGACGCTGCTCGCCGGCGCAGTGCTGATGCTGTTCGAGGATCGCCCCGGGGAACTGGCGCTGGCGGTGCTGCTCGGGGTGTCGGCCCTGGGCTGGTCGCTCAACGCCCTCTGCGCGGCGCGCATCCGCGAGACCCCGGGTGCCGTGGAGGGCGGCGAGAACGCCTGGGACAGCATCCGGCTCGGCCTGCGCCTGCTGCGCGACGACCGCGCCTTCCTGCACTTCAATGTCAGCCGCGCCCTGCTGCTCTCCAGCGCCCTGGCCCTGCCCTACGTGGCGCTGCTGGGCCAGCAGCAGAGCGGCAGGGAGCTGGGCGGCCTCGGCGTGCTGATCCTGGTCTCCGGGGTGGCCGGCATGGTGGCCAGCCCGGTGTGGGGGAAGCGCGCCGATGCCTCCAGCCGCCGGGTGATGCGCGATGCCGGGCTGGGGGCTGCCGCCTGCTGCCTGCTGGGGGCCGCCTTCGCCTGGCTGCAGGCCGGCTGGACCGCCACGGTCTGGCCCTATGCCCTGGTCTACGCCCTGCTGGTGATCGTCCATGCCGGGGTACGCCTGGGCCGCAAGACCTACATCGTCGACATGGCCGGGCAGGACAACCGCGCCCTCTACGTGGCCCTCTCCAACACCCTCACCGGGGTGCTGATGCTCGCGGTCGGCGGCATGGTCGGCGCCCTGGCCCAGTGGCTCGGCACCCACTGGCTGCTGGTGGTGCTGGCGGCCACGGCGCTGGCCGCGGCCGCCAGTGCCCAGCGGCTGCCGGAGGTGGAACAGTGAGCATGATGCCGGGCCGGGTGCCCGGCGCGTTGAAATCCGGGCCCCGGCTGGCCATGATGGAGTCAACACAACGCTCCCGGGCGGCGCCCCCAGGCGCCCGGACGGGAACCGCGACAGGAACCCCTGCATGAAACGACCATCCCTGATCAACCCGCAACTGCTGGAACGCATCATCGATGCCTCGGAAGACGGCATCGTGGTCGCCGAGCAGGAGGGCGACGAGAACATCCTGATCTACGTGAACCAGGGCTTCGAGCGCCTGACAGGTTACAGCGCCGACGAGATCCTCTACCGTGATTGTCGCTTCCTGCAGAACGAGGATCGCGACCAGCCGGCACTGGACGTGATACGCAAGGCCCTGCAGGAGGGTCGCCCCTGTCGCGAGGTCCTGCGCAACTACCGCAAGGACGGCACCCTGTTCTGGAATGAGCTGTCGATCACCCCCGTCCACGACGAGGACGACAACCTCACCTACTACATCGGCGTGCAGAAGGACGTCACCGAACGTGTCGAGGCCCAGCAGGAGCTGGAGCGCCTGAAGGCCGGGCAAGGTCCCGCGTGAGGCCCGCCGAGCCCCGCCGGAGCCGGCCTCCTGCGGATACGCTTCACGGTGGCCTGCGAGGCGCCGAAAAAAATCGCTCGGGGGGCTTGCCCCGGGGCGTCGCGGGATATATATAGCCAGCAGGCAACCGCGGTTGCCGGCTGGCGCTTCAGGGTCCGCGCATTCGGACGAGAAGCGATTCCGAATGGTACTGGGTCATGGGAGGGCATCGCATGAGCCGTGAACCCCTGGTCAATGATTCGCTCGACGACGAGCAGGACTACCAAGAGGCGGTCAACGACGACGACTACGGCCGCTCACGCCCCACCAGTCGTGCCGACACCCTGCGCGCCCGCCGACGCGTCGAGTCGCTGCTGGAAGAGCGCCGCCTGCGGCGCGCCATCGAGGATGACTGGATGCTCCTCGACGACGACGAGGAGGAGTGACAGCCTGCCTGCCCGAGTCGACGGGGCACGCCCCGTCGGCCGTGCGCCTCCCCGCGACAGGGGGGCACTCGCCTCCCGCCAACGCTTCCTCCGAGTCACCGCTGGCCTTTCCCCGGCCCGGCCACTATCATCGTGGCCACTGAAATCCTCCAAACAAGTGGCATTCCATGGCGCAATACGTCTACACCATGAACCGGGTGGGCAAGATCGTGCCCCCCAAGAAGCAGATCCTCAAGGACATCTCCCTGTCCTTCTTCCCCGGCGCCAAGATCGGCGTGCTGGGCCTCAACGGTGCGGGCAAGTCGACCCTGCTGCGCATCATGGCCGGCGTCGACACCGAGTTCGAGGGCGAGGCCCGCCCCATGCCGGGCATCAATGTCGGCTACCTCCCCCAGGAGCCCCAGCTCGACGACGACAAGAACGTCCGCGAGACCGTGGAAGAGGCCCTGGGTGCGATCAAGGAGGCCCAGGAGAAGCTCGACGCCGTCTACGCCGCCTATGCCGAACCGGATGCCGACTTCGACGCCCTGGCCAGCGAGCAGGCGCGCCTGGAAAACATCATCGAGGCCTCTGACGCCCACAACCTGGACCGCAAGCTGGAAGTGGCCGCCGAGGCCCTGCGCCTGCCGCCCTGGGAGGCCCGGGTCGGCCACCTCTCCGGCGGCGAGCGCCGCCGCGTGGCGCTGTGCCGGCTGCTGCTCTCCAGCCCCGACATGCTGCTGCTCGACGAGCCCACCAACCACCTGGATGCGGAATCCGTGGCCTGGCTGGAGCGCTTCCTGCACGACTACAGCGGCACCGTGGTGGCGATCACCCACGACCGCTACTTCCTCGACAACGTGGCCGGCTGGATCCTCGAGCTCGACCGCGGCCAGGGGATTCCCTTCGAGGGCAACTACTCGGGGTGGCTGGAGGCCAAGGAGAAGCGTCTCGAGCAGGAGGCCAAGCAGGAAGCCTCCAGGAACAAGGCCATCAAGCAGGAGCTGGAGTGGGTGCGCAGCAACGCCAAGGGCCGCCAGGCCAAGAGCAAGGCACGCCTCAACCGCTTCGAGGAGATGCAGTCCGGCGACTTCCAGAAGCGCAACGAGACCAACGAGATCTATATCCCGCCCGGCCCGCGCCTGGGTGACAAGGTCATCGAGTTCCACGGCGTCACCAAGGCCTTCGATGACAAGCTGCTCTACGAGGACCTCTCCTTCACCGTGCCCAAGGGGGCCATCGTCGGCATCGTCGGTGGCAACGGCGCCGGCAAGTCGACCCTGTTCAAGCTGGTCAAGGGCCTCGAGCAGCCCGACGCCGGCGAGGTGGTGGTCGGCGAGACCGTCGACATCGCCTACGTCGAGCAGCTGCGCGACGCCCTCGACGACAAGCAGACGGTCTGGGAAGCGGTCTCCGACGGCCAGGACATCCTCAACATCAACGGCTACGAGGTGTCGTCACGGGCCTACGTGGGCCGCTTCAACTTCAAGGGCAACGACCAGCAGAAGCGCCTCTCGGACCTCTCCGGCGGCGAGCGCGGCCGCCTGCAGCTGGCCCAGACCCTGAAGCAGGGCGCCAACGTGCTGCTGCTCGACGAGCCCTCCAACGACCTGGACATCGAGACCCTGCGGGCGCTGGAGGAGGCGCTGCTGGCCTTCCCCGGCTGTGCCCTGGTGATCTCCCACGACCGCTGGTTCCTCGACCGCATCGCCACGCACATCCTGGCGTTCGAGGGCGACTCCCACGTGGAGTTCTTCGAGGGCAACTACACCGAGTACGAGGCGGATCACCGGAAGCGCGTCGGCGACGACACCCCGCACCGCATGAAGTACAAGCGCATCGACGCCTGAGTCGACGCCTGTCGCTCCTGCGCGAAGGCCCCACCCCCGCGGTGGGGCCTTCGTCGTTCCGGTGAAGGGCTGTCGGATGGTTCGGACGTCAGCGTCGCCCGCGGATCAGCGACACCACGAACAGGATCAGGAACAGCACGAAGAGAATCTGGGCGATCCAGGCGGCGGCACCGGCGATTCCGGTGAATCCCAGAACGGCCGCGATGATCGCAATGATCAGGAACAGCATGGCGTTGCCAAGCATGTGGAACCTCCTTTTTCCGGTCGGCGTTTCCGGTGCGAGGTGTTCGCCCGGCGGCCCCTTCAGGCTTGTCGTGCTGGCCCGCCATTGCAAGTTACCGCTGGTAGCGACTTGTGACGGCAGGCACCGCTCAGTAGGGGTAGGGCTCGCCCTCGGGGCGGGTCTTGAAGCGCCGGTGGAGCCACAGGTACTGCTCCGGATGCTTGCGGATCGCCCCCTCGATGAAGGCGTTCACCCGTGCCGCATCCGCCACCTCGTCACCGCTGGGGAAGCCCTCCAGCGGTGGCAGGTACTCCAGGGTATAGGTGCGGTCGTCGGGGTTGCGATGGAAGATCAGCGGCATCACCGGCGCCCCGGTCATGCGGGCGATCTTGGCGGTGAGCCTGACGCTGGCCGCCTCGATACCGAAGAAGGGGGCGAAGACACTGGCATGGCGGCCGAAGTCCTGGTCCGGCGAATACCAGACGGCATGGCCCTCCTTGATCCGCCGCACCACCCCGCGCAGGTCACGGCGGTCCAGCGTCGCATCGAAGTAGTCCTGGCGGGAACGGCCCATGAAACGGTCGAAGAGCGGGTTGTTGTGGGGCCGGTAGACCGCATCCGCCCGGAAGAACAGCGAATGCAGCGCCGCCCCCAGATCGAGGGTCGAGAAGTGCACGCCGATGATCAGCGCCCCCTTGCCCTCGGCCTGCACCCGCGCCATGTGCTCCTGCCCCTTGAAGGTCACCCGGTGGCGCAGGTGCTCGGGGTCGCGGCACCAGCCGGTGGCCGTCTCGAGGAGGCCGATGCCGTTGGCGACGAAGGTGTCGCGAACGAGTCGCTGCAGGCGATCCTCGCCAAGTTCCGGAAAGCAGAGCCGCAGGTTGGTCTCGACGATGTGCCGGCGGCGCGGCACCAGCCGCATGGCCAGCAGGCCGATGGCCTTCCCGAGCCACAGCTTGAGCCGCCAGGGCAGCCAGGCGGCGACGTGCATCAGGCCGATGGCCAGCCACACCGGCCAGTAGCGGGGATGGGCGAAGGACCTGGGATAGTCTTTCCGTGACATGCCGTTATCCGTCAGCAAAACCGCCATGATACCGTCTCGGCACCCGCGGCAGCACCCCGGTGAGCAGGGTATAGCTGATGGTATCGCAGTACCGCGCCACCTCGTCCACCGGCAGCACGGCCCCGTTGGCCGCCCGCCCCCAGAGCACCACCTCGCTGCCGATGTCGGCACCCGGGATGTCGGTGATATCGACCGTCAGCATGTCCATGGAGACCTTGCCGGCAATGGCGGTGCGCTGCCCCTCGACCAGTACCGGGGTGCCGTCGACGGCGTGCCGGTCATAGCCGTCGCCATAGCCGCAGGCCACCACGCCGATCCGCGATGGCCGCGGCGCCTTCCAGCGCCCGGCATAGCCCACCGGCTCGCCGGTGGCGAGCTCGCGCACGGCGATGAGGCGTGAGCGCAGGGTCATCACCGGCGCGAGTCGGCGACTGGCCTCGCTGGAGGCCTCGAGGGGGTCGCCACCATAGAGCATCACCCCGGGGCGGTTCCAGGCGCCATGGGCCTCGGGCCAGGCCAGGGTCGCCGGCGAGTTGGCCAGGCAGGTGGGCGCCTCGAGGCGCATGGCCAGCCTCTTCAGCAGCGCCAGCTGGTGCTGGAAGTAGCGCGGTTCCAGGGCATCGGCGGTGGCGAAGTGGCTCATCAGGTGCAGATCACAGGCGTGCTGCGGCGCTTCGGCCAGACGCGCCCAGACGGCCTCGGCCCGCTCCGGGGGAAAGCCCAGCCGGTGCATGCCGGAGTCCACCTTGAGCCAGACCGGGATCGGCCGGGCCGGCCGCCGGGCCAGCAGTGCATCCAGCTGCCAGTCGCTGTGCACCGCCATCCACAGCCCCAGCGCCTCCACCTGCTCGAGCTCGCCTGCCTCGAAGATGCCCTCGAGGAGCACGATCGGCGTGGAGACACCCGCCTCGCGCAGGGCCACGGCCTCCTCGAGACAGGCCACGGCGAAGGCCGGGGCCAGGCCTTCCAGTGCACGGGCGCAGGCCACTGCACCATGGCCGTAGGCATCGGCCTTGAGCACTGCCAGGGCTCGGCTGTGGGGGGCGAGGTCACGAGCGATCCGGTAGTTGTGACGCAGGGCGTCGAGGTCGATATCGGCAAGCAGTGGCCGGGTCATGGCGGTTTCCTGAAACAGCGGGCGGAAAACCTGGCATTATCCACCAGAGTCACAGCATATTCATGGAAAAAACCACCAAATATATGGTGGTTTATCATTATCTTGCCTGCAGAAGGTCATCTGACCAGCAGGAATTATCGACACTCCGGTTTCAGTCGGGGGCCCGGGGACGCTCGCCGATATTCATCACCGGGTCATCGTTCGCCTCATCCGGCAGGTCGAGGGAGACCGCCTGCTCGCTGCGCAGCCAGGCATTCACCGCCTGGATCGATTCGGCGTCGAGCAGGCCGGCCTGCTGCTGCAGGCGCAACAGGCCCAGCACGTAATCGTAACGGGCCTCGGCATGATCGGCCACGGCATTGAACAGGTTGCGCTCGGCATTGAGCACGTCGACGATGTTGCGGGTCCCCACCTCGTAGCCCGAACGGGTGGCCTCCAGGGCGCTCTGGTTGGACACGATCGCCTGGGCCCGCGCTTCCACGGTTTCCACGTCGTTGCTGACCTGGGTGAACAGCGAGCGTACCTGCTGGATGGTGGTGCGGCGCTGGGCCTCGAAGTCGTACTGGCTCGCCTCCAGGGAGAAACCGCTCTGGCGAATCTGCGCCTGGGTGGTGCCGCCGGTGTAGAGCGGCACGCTCGCCCTCAGGCCGAGCTGGCTGCTGGAGTTGTAGCCGGTCACGCCGCTGCGGTCGCTGTCGGCATAGTTGTAGGCGGCGAAGGCCTCCAGCCTCGGCATCCGGCCGGCCCGCGAGACCTCGAGTTCGCTGCGCGCCACCTCGATGCCGGCCTCGGCCATCTGCAGCATGGGGCTGTTGTCCATGGCGAGCGCCACCCAGTCGTCGCGGCCGAGCGGCTGCGGGGGCTCGATGGGAACGTCCGCCGCCAGCCCGTCGATGCTCTGGTAGCGCTGCCCGGTGAGCCGCTCCAGCGCCTCGAAGCTGACCTGCATGGCGCTCTCGGCGGCGATGCGCTGGGCCCGGGCCAGGTCGAAGGAGGCCTGGGCCTCGTGGACCTCGGTGATGGCGATCAGGCCCACCTCGAAGCGCTCGCGCGCCTGCTCGAGCTGGCGGCTGATGGCCACCTCCTGGGAACGCCGGGCGGAGAGGATGTCGTGGGCCCGCAGGATCTCGAAATAGGCATCGGCCACGTCGAGCAGCAGTTGCTGCTCGGCGGCGGCCAGCGACAGCGCCTCGCGGTCGATCTGCCGCTCGGCGCGCTCCAGCTGGGCACGTCGGCCGGCATCGAACACGGTCTGGCTCGCCTCCAGGCTCAGGCCCAGGCTGTTGTAGTCGTCGTCGCTGCCCTGGACGCCGAACTCGCCGCCGACGTCCTGGGGCACGCCATTGCCCTGGCTCTCGTAGGTGCGGTCATGGGTCAGGCTGCTGCCGGCCGAGATCTGGGGCAACAGGGTCCCGAGCTGGATGTCGCGCCCCGCCTCCACGGCGGAGAAACCCGAGCGGGCAGAAGCCAGGCCGGCGTCGTTGTCGAGGGCGTCGCGGGCGACGGTCCAGAGGTCGGCTGCCGGGGCAGGCCCGGCGGCTGCCAGTGCCAGCAGCAGGACCAGGCCGCGGCGCGCCAGGCGGGGAGAGGTTACACGAGACATGGGTCGATATTCCTGGTGAGAGTCGGAGCATGTGGCCGATATCCCGTCATGCTCGAACATCACCTTGCAGAAAATCAGTACGCGGGACAGACGATCCACAATCGAGGCCGACAGGGCTTCGCTGCCCGGTCACTCGAAGATGGCATCCAGCGACAGTCCCTGCTTGTCGAGCAGGCGGCGCAGCTTCTTGAGCGCCTCGACCTGGATCTGGCGCACCCGCTCGCGGGTCAGGCCGATCTCCTCGCCCACCTGCTCCAGGGTCGCCGCCTCGTGACCGCGCAGGCCGAAGCGGCGCACCACCACTTCCATCTGCTTGTCGGTCAGTTCGGCCAGCCACTCGTCGACATGCTGCTTGACGTCGCCATCGACCAGCGAGGACTCGGGGCCCTGGTCGTTGTCGTCGGCGAGGGTCTCGATCAGCGGCTTGTCGCTCTCCCCGCCCATGGGGTAGTCCACCGAGGAGACCCGCTCGTTGAGCCCCATCATCTTCTTGACGGTCTCCACCGGCTTGTCGAGGTAATCGGCGATCTCCTCGGCGGTGGCCTCGTGGTCGAGCTTCTGGGTCAGCTCGCGGGCCGCCCGCAGATAGATGTTGAGTTCCTTGACCACATGGATCGGCAGGCGGATGGTGCGGGTCTGGTTCATCAACGCCCGCTCGATGGTCTGGCGGATCCACCAGGTGGCATAGGTGGAGAAGCGGAAACCGCGCTCCGGGTCGAACTTCTCCACGGCGCGGATGAGGCCCAGGTTGCCCTCCTCGATCAGGTCGAGGAGGGACAGGCCGCGATTGAGGTAGCGCCGGGCGATCTTGACGACCAGGCGCAGGTTGGACTCGATCATTCGCGAGCGCCCCATGGGGTCGCCCTTGCGCGCCAGGCGGCCGAAGTGGACCTCCTCCTCGGGTGTCAGCAGAGGGGAGAAGCCGATCTCGTTGAGATAGATCTGGGTGGCGTCGAGGCTGTGATGGTAGTTGCGATCCTCGCGACTGAGGGCCTTCTCGAAGGCCTCGTCGTCGCTGGTGGCATCGCCTTCGCCACCCTCCGCGGCCTCCCCCACTTCCTCGATGCTCTCGTCGTCCGAGCTCTCGTCCGACTCGAGATTCACATCCTGAAGGTCCCGTTCAAGCATGCTCATCGGTTGCTACCCCATGGTTGCGACTTGGCGCCGGCAGGCCCCTGTCAGGAGGAATGGCGCTGGCGGTTATTATTGTGCTACACACCGGTGGCAATGAATGCACCCTCCCGCTCGACGAGCCGCCGCACTCAGCGCGACGGCAGGAACTCGAGGGGATCCTGAGGCTGGCCATCCTTGCGCACCTCGAAATGCAGCCTGACGTCCTCGGCATCGCTGTCACCCATGGTGGCGATCACCTCTCCGGCCTCGACCACATCGTTCTCGCGCACCCGCAGGCTGTCATTGTGGGCATAGGCGCTCAGGAACTGGTCGTTGTGCTTGAGCAGGACCAGGTTGCCGTAACCCCGCACCCCGCTACCGGCATAGACCACGATCCCCGGCCCGGCTGCCCTGACAGGTTGCCCCTTTTGCCCGGTGATATCAATGCCGGCGGTGATGGTCGAGCCCTCGCCGAAACGCCCGACGATCTCGCCGTCCACCGGCCATTGCCAGCTCACCTCGTCGACCGGCGTGTAGCTGCGCCCGTCGCGATCCTGGCTCGGCTCGCTGGCACCGGCCACCGCCGTTCCCGCGTCGGGCCGGGGTGCCGTCTCCTCCCGGCGCTGCTCGGGTTCGGGCTCCGGCTCGGCCTGGGCCACCTCGCGGCTCGGCTCCGCTGCCGGCTCGGCCGCCTCCCGCTCTTCGGGCTCGCCGGCGGCCTGGGCTTCCCGGGCCTGACGCTCGGCCAGGTCGCGCTCGCTCAGCGAACCGTCGGCCCCGGGGCTGTCGAAGTCGTAGACCGGGCCGGGCCCCTGATCCGACCCCGCCACCCCGGCGGCGCTCTCCATGGCCGCCTCGCTGGGACCGCCGACCTCCTCGATGCGCTGGGCGGTGAGACGCCGGTTTCGTTCGATGGCCTCCTCGTCGGGGAGCAGCCAGTCCATGTCGCTCCCCGGCTCGGCGGACACCTGCTGGCCACCGAGTCCGGTGGCCACCACCCCGCTCCTGTCGGCACCCTCGTCGCCCGCTGCCGTCGCCGGCTCGCCCCCCTCCCGGGTCAGCGCCAGTTCCTGGCCGGGCTGGATCTGGTAGGGGGGGCTGATCCGATTGATCCGCGCCAGGTCGCGGTAATCCATGTCGTGCCGCCAGGCGATGCCGTAGAGGGTATCGCCGGCCTCCACGGTGTAGCTGCCGGCCGCCCTGCCCTCGCGACTCGTCGAGAGGTCACGGACCTGCACCTGGGGGGTCCCGCCCTGCTGGGCGGCACAGCCCGCCACGGCCAGGGCCAGGGTGGAAATCAGCAATACCTTACGCATCGGAGCCTTCCTCCTTGTTGTCTGACCGATGAGAAGTGTCGGGCCCACGGGAAACGCTGGGCTCGGGGGCGTCATGGGGTCGTGCCGGCGCGGCGTGCCGCCCGGTGCGACCCAGCAGCAGCACCAGTCCCGCCCCGACCAGCATCAGCGCGAGCACCGCCGGCAGCTGTGCGGCCTCGCCGGTCAGCAGGGCATAGTCCCCCGGGGTCAGGTAGCGGTAGTCCAGCGGAATCATCTGCCCCTCCCGGCCGAGCTGATAGCGTACCAGCTCACGCCAGGGCCAGAGTACCGGCAGCGAGCCCAGGATGAAGCCCACCAGCAACTGCAGGGTGGCGGTGTGGTGGTGTCTCAGCAGCCAGGAGAGCAGACGCGAAAAGAAGAACAGGCCGATCAGGCAGCCCACCCCGAAGATCGCGATCAGCCCCAGGTCGAGGCTGCGGATGCCCTGCATCACGGTACCGTAGAGCCCCATGGTCAGCAGCAGGAAGCTTCCCGACACCCCCGGCAGCAGGAGGGCACTGATGGCGATGGCGCCGCCCACCACCAGCACCAGGTTGGCGCTGCCGAGCTGGGTGATCAGCGGCATCAGCGCCGGCAACCAGTGGGCCAGCAGCAGCCCGGCCACCAGCGGCAGGAGGTGCCACCATTTCCAGTCGGCCGGGTGGCGACTGACCACCACCGCCGATGCCGCCACCAGGCCGAAGAAGAAGCCGTTGAGCAGCAGCGGATGGCTGTCCATCAGCCATACCACCAGGTGCGCCACGCTGACCAGGCTGGCGGCGATGCCGGCCAGCAGGGGCAGCACGAAGGCGAGATTGAGGTGGGTGACCAGCAGCGGCACGCCTCCACGGCGCCAGGCGACGAAGGCGCTGGGGCCGAACTGCCTGATCGAGTGGATCAGCTCCTCGTAGATCCCGGTGACGAAGGCGATCGTCCCGCCGGAGACACCGGGTACGGCGTCGGCGGCCCCCATGCCGGCTCCCCTGAGAAAGATACCCAAATGTCGCTTCAACAGCTGGCTCCTATCAACGAATGACGCCTTCCAGCAGCGGCACGAAGCGTACCGACTCCAGCCGCTGTTGCTCGAATTGTTGGCCCTGGCGCTGCACCCGGGTCAGCCACTGCCGCCCCCGGGCATCGGCCAGGGGCGTGATCAGCACCCCCTCCTCGCCGAGCTGCGCCAGCAGCGGCTCGGGCAGTTCGGAGGCGCAGGCGGTCAGCAGGATGACATCGAAGGGCGCTGCCTCCGGCCAGCCATGGCCGCCGTCGGCCAGCCGCAGTCGCGCCTGGTGGGCCCCCAGCAGCCGCAGGCGCTGTGCGGCACGACGGTGCAGGGCATTGATCCGTTCCACCGACCAGAGTTCCGGGACCAGCCGCGAAAGCACCAGGGTCTGGTACCCGGAACCGGTGCCGATCTCCAGTACCCGGGCCGGGCACGCCTGGATCACCAGCTCGGTCATGCGCGCCACCATCCACGGCTGAGAGAGAGTCTGGCCATGGCCGATGGGCAGCGAGGTGTCCTCGTAGGCCCGATGCGACAGCGCCTCGTCGAGGAAGAGGTGGCGCGGCTCGCGGGCCATCACCTCCAGCACCCGGGGGTCACGGATGCCCTGGTCGGCCAGGCGAGAGACCATGCGGTCGCGGGTTCGCTGCGATGTCATGCCGACCCCTTGCAACAGGTCGGGGCGTAGATCAGGTGAGTGCATCCAGCCAACCCTGCACGTCGTCGAGCGCCGCATGCCGAGTCAGGTCGGTCTGCAGCGGGGTGATGGAAACGAAGCCGGCCTCCACGGCGGCGAAGTCGGTGTCCGGGCCATCGTCGGCGTTCTCGCCGACGGCGGCGATCCAGTAACGCAACCGGCCACGCGGGTCGCGCACCTCCAGGGGCCGTGCCGCTGGGCCGCGATAGCCCAGGCGAGTGACGCGGAACCCCTGGATCTCGTCCCAGGGGAGATCGGGCACGTTGACGTTGAGCAGGCTGCGCGGCGGCAGCGAGAGCTGGTCGGCCGCCCCCACCAGGCTGGCCGCCACCCGGCCGGCGGTGTCGAAATGGCGCGAGCCCACCAGCGACATGGCGATCGCCGCCATGCCCAGGTTGCGCCCCTCCATGGCCGCGGCCACGGTGCCCGAATAGAGCACGTCGTCGCCCAGGTTGCCGCCGTGATTGATCCCGGAGATCACCAGGTCGGGCTTCTCGTCCCACACCCCGTTGACCCCCAGGTAGACACAGTCCGCCGGGGTGCCGTCGACGCTGTAGAAGCCGTTGTCCAGGGCGGAGAGCGCCAGCGGCCGGGTCAGGGTCAGGGAGTTGCTGGCCCCGCTCTTGTCGCGATCCGGCGCCACCACGCGTAGCCTGGCATGACGAACGAGGGCGTCATGCAGGGCACGCAGGCCCGGCGCATGCACCCCGTCATCGTTGGAGAGCAGCAGTCGTCGCATCGTCATTCCTCGCTTGCCTCGCCCCCGGTCACAGGCCGGGGTGCATGATCAGTTCCCGCAGCACCGCGGTGGCGAAGCCTCCCCGCGGCAGTGCAAACGACAGCCACAGCTCGCCGTCGCCCCGCTCGAGGACCGGGTCGGCCAGGCGCAGGCGCAGCGCCCGGCGCCCCAGGCGCACCCCGGCGCGCTCGAGCCCCTGGCACAGCGCCGGGAAACGCTCGGGCAGCCTCGCCTCGAAGGCCCGGGCCTCGCCGTCGGCCACCGAGCCGCCGCGCCCCCAGAGCACCCCGCCGGGATGCAGGTCGAGTCGCCCGGCCCGGGCCGCGAGTTCGGCATCGGGCGCCTCCACGGTGAACTGGCTGGCGGTGCCGTCGAGCATCACCACCTCGCCGGGCAGTGGCGTCGCCCAGTTGCCGGCGCCGATGCGCGCCGCCAGCAGCTCGTTGAACAGGAAACTGCGCGCCGCCGAGAGCAGCATCCCGTCGCGGTCGTCGCGCTTGCGCCAGCCGCGGGCCAGCAGGGCGCGGGCCCGCAGCAGGTTGCGGCCGTCGGGGCCGAAGCGCTGGGGGCCGAAATAGTTCGCCACCCCATGGCGACACAGCCACTCCCAACGCGCCTGGAACCGCGGGTCCTCGGCCGCCGCCCCGGTGATCCGCAGGCGGAAGCGGTTGGCACGGTGCACGCCGCGCTTGAGCTTGCGGGGATGACGCCGCTGGTCGAGCACCCGGATGCCGTGGGCGGCGAGACGCTCGGCCAGGGCCTCCGGCGCCGCTCGGCCGGGCAGCTGCACCGAGAACCACTGGCGGGTCACGGCGACGCGATCCTTCATGCCCGAGTAGCCGACCTCGCGGGGCGAGGCCTCACAGAGCCGGGCCAGCTCGCGTGCCACCATCGCCGTGGTCAGGTCGCGCTTCTCGACCCACAGCCAGAGGTGCTCCCCCTCGCCCTCGGGGGCGAAGTCGAGGCACTCCTCGACGACGAAGTCCTCGGGGCTGGCACGATAGCCGCCGGCGACCGGGGGGCCGAACTCGCCATCCAGTACCCGCGGCCAGGCCGGCGGCCAGTCGATGGGGTCGCTCACCGGATCACTCACCCGCCGACTCCCGTCCCAGCAGCAGGACCACCGCCTCGGCGGCGATGCCCTCGCCGCGGCCGGTGAAACCGAGACGCTCGCTGGTGGTGGCCTTGACGTTGACGGCGGAAGCCTCGACAGCGAGGTCCTCGGCGATGCGGGCCTCCATGGCGGCGACGTGCGGGGCCAGCTTCGGCGCCTGGGCGATCACGGTGGCGTCGAGGTTGCCGACCCGGTAACCGGCGGCCCCGACCAGCCCTGCCACATGGCGCAGCAGCAGGCGGCTGTCGGCGCCGCCCCAGGCCGGGTCGGTGTCGGGGAAGTGGCGGCCGATGTCGCCCAGGGCACAGGCGCCGAGCAGGGCATCACAGACGGCGTGCAGCAGGACGTCGCCATCCGAGTGGGCGACGAAGCCATGCGCGAAGGGCAGCCGGACGCCGCCGATCATCAGGTGGTCCCCCTCGCCGAAGCGATGCACATCGAAGCCATGGCCAATCCGGATCATGCTGTTCTCACCCACTCAGGTCGACTCCTCGGTCGTTGACGGCGAGGCCTGCTGGGCGGCCAGCACCAGTGCGGCCAGACTCAGGTCCTCGGGATGCGTGATCTTGAGGTTGTCGCGGCGCCCGGCCACCAGCCGCGGCGCCTGCCCCAGGGCCTCCACCGCCGAGGCCTCGTCGGTGACCGGGATGCCGCCTTCGCGCGCTTCCCGCAGGGCCCGGCGCAGCAGGCCGTAGCGAAACCCCTGGGGCGTCAGGGCGTGCCAGAGGCCCTCCCGGGACTCGGTGGCCCTCACCCGCCCGGCGCCATCGTCACGCTTCATGGTGTCGGCCACCGGCGCGGCGAGCAGGCCGCCCACCGGATCGTCGACGAGCTGGGCGTGAAGGCGCACCAGGTCGTCGACGGTGACACAGGGGCGGGCCACGTCGTGGACCAGCACCAGGTCGCGCTCGCCGGCCTCGCCGGCGATGGCCTCCAGGGCGTGGATCACGGAATCGGCCCGCTCGGCCCCGCCGGGCACCCGGCGCCAGTCGCGGAAGGGCACCCAGGCCGGGTCGAAGTGGCGGTCATCGGCATCCAGGCAGAGGCAGAGCCGGGCCGCAGGGAAGGCCTGGTGCAACCGTGCCAGGGTATGCGCCAGCACGGGCCGCCCGTGCAGCTCCAGGTACTGCTTGGGCCGGTCGGCGCCCATGCGCCTGCCCCTGCCCGCGGCAGGCACCACCAGCCAGGGAGCGGCACTCACCGGCGCACCTCCGTGGCGGGCGCGTCGAGCAGGCCGGCATTGGCCTCGATGCGGGCCGCCTCCACCGCCACCCCCGGGACCCAGAAGAACTGCTCGTCGGCGCGCACCATGCCGATGTCGCTGCGCCCGCGCTCCTCGATGGCGTCGAGGCCGGTCTTGAGGTCGACCACCTCGGCGGCGAGCCGGGCATTGCGGTCGCGCAGCGGCTTGTTCTCCGCCTCCAGGACAGCGACCCGCTCGCGCACCTGGGCGAAATCACGAATGCCCCCCTCCCCCAGCCACAGGCGGTACTGCAGCATGGCGAGCAGGACGATCAGCACGATGGCCAGCCACTTGAGCATCCGGAAAATCCGCCTCGACACGACAATGGCAGGCATTATGCCACCTTAACCCGCCACCCTCACGCCCGAAACGGCAGTGCCTGCTCTGCCGCGTGACGATAGGCGTCGACATGGACGCGCTCCTCGGCACAGAAGCGCGCGATGGCGGCACGCAGGCCGGGGTCGGCGATATGGTGAAGCGAGCGCAGCCGCTGCGGGGCGAAGCCACGGGCCAGCTTGTGCTCGCCCTGGGTGCCGGGATCGAAGGTGGTCAGCCCCTTCGCCAGGCAGTGCTCGATGCCCTGGTAGTAGCAGGCCTCGAAGTGCAGGCAGTCGGCCACCACCTCGCTGCCCCAGTAGCGGCCGTAGAGGGTGCGGGCGCCCTGCAGGCAGAGCGCCGCCGCCACCGGCCGGCCGTCGAGGCGTGCCTGGATCAGCACCAGGGCCTCGGGCAGGGTGCGGCGCAGGCGGTCGAAGAAATCGAGGTTGAGATAGCCGTGTCGCCCTCGCTCCAGGTAGGTGATCTCGTAACAGCGGAAGAAGTGGGCCATGGCAGGCGCATCGATCTCGTCGCCCTCCAGCCGGTGCAGGGTCAGGCCCTGGTCGGCCACCAGTCGCCGTTCGCGACGAATGGCCTTGCGCCGCTTCGACGTCAGGGCGGCCAGGAAGCCGTCGAAGTCGCCATAGCCGCGATCCTGCCACTGGAACTGCACCCCGTGGCGCATCAGCAGTCCGGGCAGGGCCGAGCGCCACGCCTCCACCTCGCCCTCCATGGCGAACAGCAGGTGCCAGCTGGACAGCCCGCTCCCCTCCCAGGCGGTCGCCAGCACCCGGCGAGCCTCACCCGGATCGACGCCCTCCGCCAGGACCAGGCGTGGCCCGGGTGCCGGCGTGAAGGGGATGGCGCTGAGCCCCTTGGGATAGTAGCGCCCGCCGGCGCGCTCCCAGGCTTCGGCCCAGGCCCAGTCGAAGACGTACTCGCCGAAGGAGTGATGCTTGTGGTAGTGGGGCAGGACACCCGCCAACGCATCGCCTCGCCACAGCGTCAGGTGCCGCGGCACCCAGCCGGTGGCCGGCCCCACCGCGCCACTGGCCTCCAGTGCATGCAGGAATTCGTGGCGCAGGAAGGGATGGTCGTCGCCCACCAGGGCATTCCATTGCACGGCGCTCACCGCCTCGATGGCAGGCAACGCTTGCAGCACGAGCTTGGACATGACGGCTCCTGAAGATGTGGGTCCATGGCGAGGGGCTCCGGGGACGGACCGAGGAGGAGGTCCGATGCCAGGGATGAGGCGCATGGCTCCGCACGGGCTGGCCAGCACCGGCAGCTGACAAGCGACCGGCCGAAGGCCTACATTGTGCGCAGACCTTCCCGCCCGTTCCACTGCCGGATTTTCCACATGCCTAGGGAGATGTGCATGGCAGACGCCCGCCACCTGCAGGCACGCCTGGACGAACAGCGACGCGCCTTCACCGCCGAGCGCTATCCCTCGCTGGCGGTCCGGCGCGACCGACTCGCCCGCCTGGCGGCGATGACCCGCCACCACCGCGACGAGATCGCCCAGGCGATCCACCAGGACTTCGGTCACCGCGCCGAGGCCGAGACCCGCCTCGCGGAGATCGCCACCGTGCTGCAGGCCGTGGGGCACACCCGGCGCCACCTGAAGCGCTGGATGCGTCCGAAGCGGGCCGCCATGCCGCTGCGGCTGTGGCCGGCCCGCGCCCGCGTCCACCGCCAGCCGCTCGGGGTGGTGGGGATCATCGCCCCCTCCAACTACCCCTGGAACCTGGCCATGCTGCCGGCGGTGGACGCCCTCGCCGCCGGCAACCGGGTGATGATCAAGCCCAGCGAGCACACGCCCACCACCAGCAAGCTGATGGCGCGGCTGGCGGCCCGCCATTTCGACCCCGACGAGCTCTGCGTGGTGACCGGCGAGGTCGAGACCGGCCGCGCCTTCGCCGCCCTGCCCTTCGACCACCTGCTGTTCACCGGCAATGCCCTTGTCGGCCGCGAGGTGGCCCGGGCAGCGGCCGCCAACCTCACGCCGGTGACCCTGGAGCTGGGCGGCAAGACACCGGCGATCGTTGCCGACGACGCCGACCTGGAGCACGCCGCCCGGCGCATCGCCTTCGGCAAGTGGCTCAACGCCGGCCAGACCTGCATCGCGCCGGACCATGTGCTGGTGGACGAGCCCCGCCTGGGGGCCTTCGTGGAGGCCCTGACCCGCACGGTGAAACGCTTCCACCCCCGCGGGACCGCCGGCGACGACTACAGCGCCATCCTCGGCGAGCGACACCGCGAGCGCCTGGATGCCATGCTGGAGGAGGCACGGGATCATGGCTGCCGGGTGATCCCGCTGGGCGAGCCGGTCGAGCTGCGCACGGGGGCCAAGCTGCCCCCGACCCTGGTGATCGACCCCCACGAGGGGCTCGCGCTGATGCGCGAGGAGATCTTCGGGCCCTGGCTGCCGATCCTCGGGGTCCGCGACCTCGATGCCGCCATCGGCCACGTCAATGCCGGCCCCCGGCCACTGGCGCTCTATGCCTTCACCGATGACCCGGCGCGGCGCCAGCGCATCCTGCGCGAGACCCATTCCGGCGGCGTGGTGTTCAACGACACCCTGTGGCACAACGCCGTGCCCGCGCTGCCCTTCGGTGGCGTGGGCGAGAGCGGCATGGGCGCCTACCAGGGCGAGGCAGGGTTCCTGCGCTTCAGCCTGGAACGCAGCGTCTTCCAGCAGGCCAGGCGCAACGCCGTCGGAGTGCTCGACCCGCCCTATCGACGCTGGCTGCTACGATTACTGGGGCTCTGACATCAGGATCGCGACGAATGTCGCGGTAATAAAACTACAAATCAGGCCAGTCACGGCGTACCATTGGCAAAAAGCCGGATTGTTTTTGGTAAGTTTACTAAACACCCAACGCTCGATTCCGAGGTGCCCCATGGCCAGCACGACCCCTGCCCTCAACGACACCGTCGCCGACGTCACCCGGCGCATCCGCGAGCGCTCCAGCGAGCGCCGCGCCCTCTACGAGAGCCGCATGGCCGACCAGCACAAGCGCGGGGTGCACCGCGGCGAGCTCTCCTGCGGCAACCTCGCCCACGGTTTCGCGGCCTGCGGCGCCGAGGACAAGAACCAGCTCAAGCTGATGAACTCCGCCAACCTGGGCATCATCTCGTCGTACAACGACATGCTCTCGGCCCACCAGCCGCTGGAGACCTTCCCCGCGATCATCAAGGACGCCGCCCGGGCCATGGGCTCCACCGCCCAGTTCGCCGGCGGGGTGCCGGCCATGTGCGACGGGGTGACCCAGGGCCAGCCGGGCATGGAGCTGTCGCTCTTCTCTCGGGACGTGATCGCCATGGCCACCGCCGTGGGGCTGTCCCACAACATGTTCGACGCCGCCCTGTATCTCGGCGTGTGCGACAAGATCGTGCCGGGGCTGTTCATCGCCGCGGCACGCTTCGGCCATCTGCCGGCCATGTTCGTGCCCGCCGGCCCCATGCCCAGCGGCCTGCCCAACAAGGAGAAGGCCCGCATCCGCCAGCTGTTCGCCGAGGGCAAGGCCAGCCGCGAAGACCTGCTGGAGGCCGAGGCCGCCTCCTACCACAGCCCCGGCACCTGCACCTTCTACGGCACCGCCAACTCCAACCAGCTGATGATGGAGATGATGGGCCTGCACCTGCCGGGTACCTCCTTCGTCAACCCCGGCACCGAGATGCGCGAGGCGCTGACCCGCTTCGCCACCGAGCAGGCGATCCGCAATACCGAACCCGGCGGCGACTACCGCCCCTTCTACAAGCAGATCGACGAGCGCGCCATCGTCAATGCCATCGTCGGCCTGCTCGCTTCCGGTGGCTCCACCAACCACACCCTGCACCTGGTGGCCATGGCCGCCGCCGCCGGCCTGACCATCACCTGGGAGGACTTCACCGACCTCTCCGCGGTGACCCCGAGCCTGATGCAGGTCTATCCCAACGGCCAGGCGGACATCAATCACTTCCAGGCCGCCGGCGGCATGAGCCTGCTGATCCGCGAGCTGATCGGAGCCGGCCTGATCCATACCGACATTCCCACGGCGTTCGGCACCGACATGACCGCCTACACCCAGGAACCCTTCCTCGATGACGGCAAGCTGGTGTGGCGCGAGGGGCCCAGCGAGAGCCTCGACCCGGAGGTGCTGCGCCCGGTGGCCGAGCCCTTCGCCCCCACCGGCGGGCTCACCGTGCTGAACGGCAACCTGGGCCGCGGGGTGATCAAGGTCTCGGCGGTCAAGCCCGAGCACCGCCTGATCGAGGCACCGATCAAGATCTTCGAGGACCAGAACGACCTCAAGGCGGCCTTCGAGGCCGGCGAGCTGGATCGCGACGTGATCGCCGTGGTGCGTTTCCAGGGGCCCAAGGCCAACGGCATGCCCGAGCTGCACAAGCTCACCCCCTACCT
The DNA here is from genome assembly GCF_049166755.1 of Halomonas terrestris. NCBI lineage: Bacteria > Pseudomonadati > Pseudomonadota > Gammaproteobacteria > Oceanospirillales > Halomonadaceae > Halomonas > Halomonas terrestris. The sequence continues at coordinate 100,242 of NZ_JBMHFZ010000010.1, forward strand.
GGGCGTGCTGCAGGACCGCGGCCACAAGGTCGCCCTGGTCACCGACGGCCGCATGTCCGGCGCCTCGGGCAAGGTGCCGGCGGCGATCCACATCAGCCCCGAGGCCCTGGACGGCGGGCCGCTGGCCAAGCTCAGGGATGGCGACATCGTGCGCCTGGATGCCGACCGGGGCAGCCTCGAGGTCAAGGTCGACGCCCATGAGTGGGCCGAGCGCGAGCAGCGCATCGGCGACCTGGACCACTATCACGTGGGCCTGGGGCGCGAGCTGTTCGGCGGTTTCCGCCACCTGGCCATGCGCGGCGAGGAGGGAGCCGGGGTATTCGGCGGCTTCGAGGCCGACGACCTGGCCCGCCAGGAGGGCCAGATCCACGAAGACGACGCCTGAGTCACTGCCAGAACAGGGCTACCGCAGTTGCAAGGCGAGAAGCGCCAGGGACAGGTCGGAGAGGGGGCCTGTCACCGGAACAGCTTCGAGCGATTGCCATCTGCAACGGCCCTGACGGCCAGAAGGGACGAATTGACGATGACAAGACCCGCACTGATCGGTGATATCGGTGGGACCAATGCCCGCTTCGCCCTGGTGACCCCGGGTGCCTTCGAGCCCCATGACATCCTGAGCCTGCCCTGCGCCGACTACCCGGGGCTGGTCGAGGCGGTCAACGACTACCTGGGCCGGGTCGGCGCCACGGGGGAAAGCGCCCCCCGCGAGGCCTGCCTGGCCTTCGCCTGCCCGATCCGCGACGACCGGGTGAGCATGACCAACAACCACTGGACCTTCTCCCGGGAAGAGACCCGGCGGGTGCTGGGCCTCACCCTCTTCAAGGCGATCAACGACTTCACCGCCCAGGCGCTGGGCGTGCCCCATGTGGCCGACAGCGACCTGGTGGAGGTACAGCGCGGCGAGGCGATCCCCCATGCGGCGCGACTGGTGATCGGCCCCGGCACCGGGCTCGGCGTGGCCGGGCTCTTTCCCGGCCGCCACGCCTGGATCCCGCTGCCCGCCGAGGGCGGCCACGTCACCTTCGCCCCCACCGACGAGCGGGAACAGAACCTGCTGCGGCATTTTCGCAACCGCTACGGCCGTGTCTCGGTGGAACGCATCCTGTGCGGCCAGGGTATCCTCGACCTCTACCTGGCCCACTGCTCGCTCAAGGGGGCACCACCGCGCTACGCGACCCCGGCCGAAGTCACCGAAGCGGCCTCCGGCGGCGACCCGGTGGCCCGTGATACCCTGCTGCGGTTCCTGAAGATCCTCGGCGACGTCTGCGGCGATGCCGCCCTGACCCTGGGGGCCCGCGGCGGGGTCGCCCTGTGCGGCGGCATCCTGCCACGGCTGCTCGAGTGGCTGCCCGAGAGTCGCTTCCTCGAGGCCTTCACCGCCAAGGGACGCATGAGCGCCTACACCCGGGCGATCCCGGTACAGGTGGTCACCGCGCCCTGGACGGGCCTGCTGGGCGCTGCCGAGGCCCTGCACAATGAAGAAGTCGAATGAATCGACGGAGGAGGACGAATGATTCCCGAATCGCTTGCCCGGCTGGTCGAGGAGACCCGCGGCCAGCGCCGCGCCGAGTGGGCCGACCGCGAGGTGTGGCTGGCCAACGAGGCCTGGGGTCAGCTCGCCGTCTCGCTCCAGGGCGCCCAGGTGCTTCACTATTTACCAGCGCCCAATGCCGCGCGCGCTGAAGGCTCTCTTTCGGCGCCGCTCTCTAGCGTGTCCGAAGCCACACGCACACGCGCTGACACTGGCGGTCCCGGCCCGGTCGAGCAAGAAGAGGCGCTGGTGCCCGGCGGCTGGCTATGGGTCACCCCCACCCCCCAGCCACAGCCCGGGGCGATTCGCGGGGGTATCCCGCTGTGCTGGCCCTGGTTCGCCGACGAGAACACCGCCGACGAGACGCCCGACCGCTCCGGCCCCATGCATGGCCCGGCGCGCAAGGCCACCTGGCGACTGGATGCCGTGGACGAGCACGAGGAGGGCGTGGAGCTGCACCTCTCCCCCGAGGAGCGCCTGCACGGCCAGCTGGTGCCGCGCGCGGTGATCCAGGCCAACGCCCATCGGCTGCACGTGGAGCTGATCACCGAGCATGTCGGCGAGACCCCGGTGAAGATCACCGGGGCCCTGCATACCTACCTGGCGGTCGACGATGCCTTCGCCTGCAAGGTGGAAGGCCTGGCCGGCGCCCTGTACCTCGACAAGCTGGCCGACTTCGCCGAGCGCGACCAGCAGGGTGAGCTCGGCGTGCGCGGACCGCTCGACCGCATCTATCGCAGCAATGCCGAGCTGTGCCTCGACGACGGCACCCGCCGGCTGAGGATCGCCCGCCAGGGCAGCGACTCCGCGGTGGTCTGGCATCCCGGCGAGGCACTCCCCGAGGACACTCCGGTGGAAGCCGCCCGCCACTTCCTGTGCATCGAATCGGCCAACACCCGCCTCGACCCGGTATGGCTGGTGCCCGGCGCCCAGCACCTGCTGGGTACCACCCTCTCCATGGAGACCACCCCATGACCCCCGTGATCGCCTTCGGCGAGGCCCTCGTCGACATGCTCTCCAGCCGCCTGGGAGACGCCCCGGCCGGCACCACCGAGACCTTCACCCCCTACGCCGGCGGGGCCCCCGCCAACGTGGCCGTGGCCTGTGCCCGGCTCGGCGTGCCCAGCCGTTTCCTCGGCATGCTCGGCGATGACCACTTCGGCGACTTCCTCGCCGCCGAGCTCGCCGCCCATGGTGTCGACACCAGCGGCGTGGTACGCACCCGGGAGGCACGCACGGCGCTGGCCTTCGTCTCCCGGGACGCCTCGGGGGAGCGCACCTTCGACTTCTACCGCCCGCCGGCCGCCGACCTGCTCTACCGGCTCGAGCATCTGCCCCAGGGCGTCTTCGCCGAGCCCGCCATCCTGCACCTCTGCAGCAACAGCCTGACCGAGCCGGCAATCGCCGAGACCACCCTGGCCATGGCCGAGATGGCGCGCCGCGCCGGCTGCGTGGTCAGCGTGGACGCCAACCTGCGCCACAACCTGTGGGAGAGTGGCGCCGCCGACATCGCGCTGGTCACCCGCCTGCTCGACGCCGCCGACCTGCTCAAGCTCTCGGCCGAGGAGCTCGACTACCTGCGCGCCGACCATCCCCGCGACGCCTGGCTCGCCGGGCGTCTCGCCAACGGGGTGAAGGTCGCGGTGATCACCGACGGCCCGGGGGAGGTCCGGCTCTACACCGCCCACCTCGACGACCGGGTAACGCCACCGCGGGTGGACGCCGTGGACACCACCGCCGGCGGCGACGCCTTCATCGGCGGGCTGCTGGCCGAACTCGCCGAGCATGGCATCGAGGAGGCCTGGCACCAGGATGCGACCTTCCTGCACCGCGCGGTGGACACCGCCTGCCGCTGCGGCGCCCACGCCGTGGCCCGGCCCGGCGCCTACGCCGCCCTGCCGACCCGCGACGACCTGGCCGGTCTGAAGGGGTAGGCCGAGCTCCCTGGCACCAAGAAAGCTCGCGCCATGCTGGCAGTCGCCTGGGAGTCCGACAGTCGGCGTGGCCCAGCCTCAGGATTGGATGAAAGGGTTCGGTGAATCTCGATATCCACGAAGTCGCCGGTTTCGGCGAAGTTCGGCCTCGGGATCACCGGCCTGTCGACACTGCTTGCGAATACGGGCAATGCCGCTATCCCGCTGCTCGATGTCGCCCAGCGCCTTGAATACACCCTGTTCGGATCTCCTCGCCTGTCAGGACCTCATGGCCTCAACTTCGGCTTTCGTCAGCCACTTGATCGACAACTTTCCACCATCCATGTGGACAACGCCCTGGCCAGCGTTTGGCTGGCCGTGCTGCGCCCGATAGGTCAGCAAGGTATCCAGCAGCTCCATCATTTGCAGCTTGAAGTCTGATCCCTGGATAGCCTCGTCGTCCTCGTCGTTATCAAACTGCCAGGCTGCCAGGTCCAGACGGTTCTCCTCGGGGTCACCGAAGAACAGTATCCGACCGGTCATGTCGGTGTTGCGCAAGTGTTGTCTGGCCAGTTGATCGAGGCGGGATTGGTCAAAGGTGCTATCGTAGGTCATCAGCTTGCTTCCGTGACGTTCCAGCATTTGGAGATGTGATTGATGAATCGTTGCTTGCTGTTCACGCCATCCTGCTTCCGGTTCCACCATGGGCAAGCTGGATGATGAACGCCAAAGGAGTTTTGGCCAAGCTGCTTGCCCACAGTTCTTTTGGCCTTGGTTGAAACGAAAACGATGTGGTCAGGCCTCAAGGCCTCTATCACCTGGTTGATAGTCTCGACTGCGACCTCGATATCCTGTTTCGTCTGCTTGATGGAGTCTCCGTGCTTCGCCGGGCGCTGGAAGGCGTTCATGAAGGCCACCTGCCGGAAAACGCTGTCGTTGGCCGGCAATCCTGCTTTCAGCAACGCTGACTCGATGTTTCGGTAGATGGCATGCCCTTTGGCCGTCCAGCCTTTCAGCGGCTTATTAAGAATCCGTCTGGTACGCATCCAGGGCTGTTCGTGCGTCGAGCACAGATCACCCTCTACGCCTCTATACCAGCGTTCTGGATCTCCATGTACGGTGCTTTCTCGAGGCAGGTAATGACTCTCAGCAATCAGAAGAATCCTGGGGCCATTGCGCCCGTAGTCTGAGCCAACGAAGGGCTTGAGCAACGGATAGCGCTGGTAGATCGCTATCCCATCCAACTGGTCGTCGAAATCTTCGGTGTAGTAATTCACTACTTGCTCCAGTGGTTCGAGAGCACTTCCGCCTGCTGCATGATCAGCTCCACGGCCTCCGGTGCCTTGTCGGGCGGGTACTTGTAGCGCTGCAGCGTTCGCCTCACCAGGATGCGCAGCTTCGCCCGCACGCTCTCGCGCACCTGCCAATCTACCGTGGTGGAAGCCCTGAGCTTCCGTGTGATCTCGATGGCAATCGCCTTGAGGGTGTCATCACCCAGTTCACGGACGGCACTTTCGTTGTTGGCCAGGGCGTCGTAGAAGGCCACCTCGTCCGGGTTCAGTCCCAGGGAAGCGTCCCGCTCCATCTCGGCCTGGAACTGCTTGGCCATGGCGATCAGCTCTTCGATCACCTGCGCCGTCTCGATGCCCCGGTTGTTGTACTTGCGCAGGGTCTCCTGCAGGCGGTCGGCGTATTTCCTCTCCTGCACCACGTTGTGGCGGGTCCTTGCCTTGATGTCGTCCTTGAGCAGCTTCTCCAGCAATTCCACGGCGAAGTTCCTGTAGGGCATCTGCCGCACGTCTTCCAGGAACTCGTCGGAGAGCAGGCCGATGTTGGGCTTGTCCAGGCCGCACAGGGCGAAGACATCGGTCACCCCCTCGGCGACCAGGGCATTGTCCAGGATCTGCTTCAGGGCGGTGTTCTTCTCTTCCTCGGAGCGCTTGCGGTCCACGCTGGTGAACTTGGTGATGGCGGTCTTCACCTGTGACAGGAACGCCACCTCCTTCTGCAGTGCCTGGGCCTCGTCCAGGGTGGCGCACAGGGAGAAGGCCTTGTTCATGGCCAGCACGGTATCCAGGAAGCGTTTCTTGCCGTCTTCGAGGCCGAGCACGTAGTTGGCGGTGGGCACCAGCAGCCTATGGGGCTCATCCTCGAAACTCGTTCCCTGATAACGGCGGTAATCGAAGCCATTTCCCTTGGGGCCAGGAGCGAACATGCCGTGGATGATGTCCAGCTTCTCCAGCAGGATGGCATAGGCCTCCTCCACGCTGTGGGTGGGGGAGCCCTTCCCCTTGGCGTCGGTGTAGGCCTTCAGGGCCTGCTTGAGCTCGTTGGCGATGCCGATGTAGTCCACCACCAGCCCACCGGGCTTGTCCTTGAACACGCGGTTCACCCGGGCGATGGCCTGCATCAGGTTGTGGCCCCGCATGGGCTTGTCCACGTACATGGTGTGGCAGCAGGGGGCATCGAAACCGGTCAGCCACATGTCGCGCACGATCACCAGCCTGAGCGGATCATCCACTTCCTTGAAACGCTTCTCGAAGCGCTTCCGGGTCGCCTTGTTGTAGATGTGTGGCTGCAACAGGGCCCGGTCCGAGGCGGAGCCGGTCATCACGATCTTGATGGCGCCTTTCTCGGGGTCAGCGTCGTGCCACGCCGGACGCAGGGCGACGATCTCGTTGTAGAGGTGAACCGCGATCTCCCGGCTCATGGCCACGATCATCGCCTTGCCGCTGATGGTAGCGGTACGGGTTTCGAAGTGGTTGACCAGGTCCTCCGCCACCTGCTTCAGGCGCGGACCGGCGCCCACCAGCTTCTCCAGCCGGCTCCACTCGCCCTTGGTCTTCTCGCGACTGCCAAGGTCCTCCTCGTCTTCCACCACCTCCTCGACCTGGTCGGAGAGCGCCTCGATCTGCTCGCGATTGATGTCCAGCTTGGCCAGGCGAGATTCGTAGAAGATCGGCACGGTCGCGCCATCGTCCACGGCATCCTGGATGTCGTAGATGGAGACGTAGTCGCCGAACACGGCGCGGGTGTCCTTGTCCTCGCTCTCGATGGGGGTACCGGTAAAGCCGATGAACGAGGCGTTGGGCAGGGCATCGCGCATGTGCCGTGCATAGCCGAACCTGTAGGTGCCGTCCCTCTTGAGGGTAGCCTTCAGGCCGTACTGGCTGCGGTGGGCCTCGTCCGAGATCACCACGATGTTGTGCCGTTCGTTCAGCGCCGGGTGGTCGGTCTCATCGGTCAGCAGGGCGAACTTCTGCACCGTGGTGAAGATGATGCCGCCGGATTCCCGCTCCGACAGCAACCGGCGCAGGGTATCCCGGTCATCGGCCTGCACCGGTTCCTGCTTGAGCAGCTCCCGGGCGGCGCTGAAGGTGGCGCACAGCTGGCCGTCCAGGTCGTTGCGGTCGGTGACCACCACCAGGGTGGGGTTGTTCATCTCCGGTTGCTGCAGCAGCTTGCCGGCATAGCAGCACATGGAGATGCTCTTGCCGGAGCCCTGGGTATGCCACACCACCCCGGCCTTCTTGCTGCCCGGCTGCACCTCATCGCCGTAGGTGGCCCGCCTCTCCCTGGCCCCCTGCTCCGGCGCCCGGGCGGCGATCACGGTGGCCTTCACCGCCTCACGCACGGCGTGGAACTGGTGGTAGCCGGCGATCTTCTTGACCAGCCTCTCGGCATCCGTCTCGAAGATCACGAAGTAGCGGATATAGTCCAGGAACAGCTCCCGGTCGAAGAAACCCCGCACCATGGTCTCCAGCTGCCACTCCAGCTGGGGCCTGTCGTCCTCGTGCTTCAGGGTGCGCCAGGGCATGTAGCGCTCCTGGCTGGCGGTGAGCGAACCGACCCGAGCCAGGTAGCCATCGCTGATGACGGCGGCCTCGTTGTAGGCGAACAGGTCGGGTATCTCCTCCTTGTAGGTCTGGACCTGGTGGAAGGCGTCCCAGATGCTCACGTTCTCGGCACCGGGGCTCTTCAGCTCCAGCATGGCCAGCGGCAGGCCATTGATGAAGCAGACGACATCCGGGCGGCGCAGCTGCTTGGCCCCTTCGAGGGTGAACTGGTTGATGGCCCGGAAGCGGTTGGCGTTGAGATTGCCGAAGTCCACCAGGAAGGCCTGGTCGTGGATCACCCTGTCGTCGCGCTTGTACTCGACCGGCACGCCGTCCAGCAGCAGGCGATGGAAGGCGCGGTTGCTGATCGCCACGTCCAGGCTTTCCGGCTTGCGCACCACGGCGATCGCCTGCTCGACGGCGTTCTGGGGCAGGTGCGGGTTGATGCGCCGGATGGCCGCCTCGAGATCCTCCAGCAACAGTACCTGCCGGTAATCGCCCCGCTCCGGGGCCTCGCCATCCGGTGCCAGGTCCGGCCCGTGGGCGATCTCCCAACCTCCCTCGGCGAACCACTGCAGGCACTGCTTCTCCAGCTGGCTCTCATTGATCATGGCCTGGCTCCTCCGTGATATAGGCCTGCTGGGGGTGGTTGGGCTTGGTTGGGTACAGCAGCTTGAGCCGCCGAGCCCTGACCATGGGCTGCAAATAGTGCTTGCGCAAGGATTCCGCCGAGCGATTGAGCAAGCGCGTCAGTTCATCCAAGCGCAAGGGACGCCGGCAACAGAGGGCCAGGATGACCTCCTCAACCTTGACCCTCGGTGCCTTACCCCTCTCGGCGATTGGCCTTGCCAGTGCCTCAAGCTCCTCCCAAGGTCCGGAGCTAATGCCCAAAGGTCCGGAGCCCGCCTCCAAAGGTCCGGAGCTGGATGGCAAAGGTCCGGAGCTCATATTCAAAGGTGTCGAGCCGGAGCCAACCGCCCCTTCCGCCATCTCAAGTTCAGTGAAGATATCCTCCAGGTGCGCGTCAGGCAGGAAGTACACCGTCCCACGGCCAGCTCCGCCGCGCAGCATCAGACGCTTCTCCACCAGCCCAGCAAGCAGCTGGCTAAGGTCTCTAGGATGAATATCCAGAATGGACATCATGCGCCCATGGTCCACCGTCCTCTCGATGGAGGCGGTCACGAGGACAAGGCGCTCCTTGTCCGACAGGCTGGCGAAGACATCCTCGCCCAATGAGGCGTGCAGCTCGGCCAGTACCGACTCCGGCACCAGGCTGAGCATGTGCAATTCCAGCAGGGTCTGATCGGAGGGCGTCTGGGTTTCGCGCAGCACCGGTTTTCGCCAGTGCTGACTCGACCAACCCTGGAAAATCTTGGGCAGCCCAGAGCCAGCATTCTCCCCCAGGCCGATATAACGAAACATGTTCTGCAGCAATCGATTACGACAATCGCTGTGCCCCCCGGCCATAGCCTGGTCCACCGGCACCCGCATCAGGCCGGGATTGCGGAACCCGAACATGTCCGGTCGTTTGACCACCAGTATCGAGGCCCGCCCGCTATAGTCCGCATGCACCAGGGTGTTGACCAGGGCCTCCCGCAACGCCTTGTGGACCAGAGTGTCATCCTGGCGTTGATCGCCCTCCAGCGTGAAGGGCACCTTGAGATCGGCGGTCAGCTTGCGAATCACTCGGCGATAGAAGTCGAACACGTTCCCCGACCAGCTGCCGTCCAGGGTGAATCGATCGATCCAGCGAAGCTCCGCTTTCGGCTCGGGGCGCTCCTGGTAGTCGAGCATGTAATTGGGAAATGCTTCGATGATGGCGACCTGCTGGCCAAACATCAGAAGACCAGCGCGCGTCAGCCCTGAACGCCCGGTTTCACGGTCCTTGCGCCAGCCCCCGATCTGGTACAGAAACGCCTGGGCATCCAGCTGGTTCCAGGGGTGGTCTGGCTGCCGATTTGCGTAGAGCTGGCGATACTGATTGAAGCTCTCGATATCCAGATCATCCAGGCCAAAGCCCCGCAGGATCTCACTGTCACGGCTGTCCTCGACCTGCTCGGCCAACATGCGTCGCACCTGCTCTTCATCCAGCAGATGGTCGGTGCTGTTGAAACGGCGATAGGTACCGCTCAGGGGATTGCCGCGCAGATAGACAGGCCGCTGCTTGCGAGTCGCCGCCGGCACATGGATATGCAAGACGGTCTTGTCCTCGATCTCGATGAGGCGGACCCAGTGATCACTAAGCAGGTTGACGCTGACCTTCTGAGGGTTGTTGAGCCCGGTCCAGAGCTCATCGACCACCTTCTGGGGATCAGCGACGCCGGCCAGCTCGAAATGGCCACCGGATCGCTCACGCACCCCCAGGAAGATATCGCCACCACGGGTGTTGGCGAATGCGCTGTAGGTCGGCCAGAACTCCTTGGGCAGCGCTCCCTTGCCATCGCGCCCCTGAGCCAGCTTGCACTCCACATCCACGCTTTCGCGCAGGGCGGTGATGTCCTCCAGGGAGTCGATTTCAAGCATCGCCATCTTCCTTTGCCAGCAGAGTGAAATGCTCGATGGTGGCCAGGGGCGAGCCCAGGCCGTCGCCGAGCAGCTGACCGAACAGCTCCGTGGCCCTACCCATGGCGATCAAGGTCTGCTTGCGCTCACCAATGGCTGGGAGTGCTTCATCCAAAGCGACCTGGTACGTCTTGCCGTCGGCGGCAGTTGTTGCATTTTTTGCAACAACTGAATCGCGGTCGAGCTCGCCTTCCTTGAACACCTTGCCTATGTGGCGGGAAATGACGGATTTATCCCGATCGAACAGTCTGGTCATCTGGTCCAGGCTGAGCCAGGCGGTTTCCTGATCCAGCGCCACTTCCAGCTGCGCCTTCCCGTCCCGCGAGACGAAAAGCTGGACCTTCTGCTGGTCAGGAGGTGGCATCGGCGACATCCCGAGAAACAGGCTGGGAAACGGTATTCGGCAGGCTCAGCTCGCCGGAGATGAGTTTAGGAAGCAAGGTGTCCCGCAGCGCAGATAGGGTTGTTGCTTCAAGCCGAAGTTCTATCTGCTTGTTCAAGATATTCTCTAGTGCCTCTCCGAACTTTTCTATGGCCTTCGCATCTGGAATCGCACATAGCGCACGCTTGAGGTGCTCTCGTTTTATGTGCCCCATGGTGACTGCCTTATCTGCAGCGATGCGTTGGAATTCTTCAAGATGATGTCGGGTAAAGTGAAAGTAAAGCCATTTCGGGTAGTTCTCAGAGGTCACCTTGAATAAATGTTGATTGAGCGCTGCCTTGCCTCCACACCATGCATCAACCATCAATGAACCAGACCAAGAAAACACAACATCACCATTATCGATAATGCAATCTGGTTTGATATTGGGAGATGCTTTTTCTTCGCTATCTGCGTAGCCCTTCTTGAGCTGAGCAATTTTCACTACCGGGAGGTAATCATCTTCGTCTTCAGGTCGGAATTTTTGGAGAGCTAACCCGTTCTGGTACTTGGCTATCTGGTCAAGAGCCAAGCATTCCCACCCCTCCGGGATCTCCCCTGAATCACTCTCCTGCATCGCCGACGGGAACAGCTTGGCGGTGGCGCGAAGCTCGGCGTATTGCTCGGGCCGTTCGGCCTGGAGGCGAGTCAGCTCCTCTTCGCCTTTGCCGGAAATGGCCTGCATGGCGGCGAGCAGGGCGTCTTCCTCGCTCCCGCCGGCTTCCAGTGCGGCGGCCTTGGCCTTGACCGGCTCGAAATCGACGAACCAGCTCTTGAAGATGGCCTGGGCTAGCTGTTCGAGGGTTTGGTTGATCCGACCGTTGAGCTTGACTTTTTCCTCAATGCTCTCTAGGGCATTGACTAGCAATCGCTTTTTTTCATCCAAACAAGGAATCTTGAAAGCAAAGAAGTCTTCTCGACTCAAACCCAAATTAGTAGTACCAGTGGCATGCGAGCGACAATATTGACGGTACTGAGGAGTCCTAAGCATCCAGTAAAAATACTCCTTCGGGATGCTGCTTTTGAAAATCAACTTCACTGTATCTTGAGTCATTCTCCCGACAGAGACAGATTCTGGCACTCGGGCAATGGCTCCGAGCAAATCCCCAGACTGGGTGACATCTTTCAATGAAACATATAGATCCCCCGGGCGAACTAATAGTTTTTCTGCGGAGGGACCACCATAGGTTCTTAGTTTATCCGATCTGAATCCGCCGTCCCTTTCAATAGAACCTAAGCCCAATAAAACAGGGCCAGGCTGGTCAAGCAGTGCGCTCTTGTACGTGGTTCCGCGCTGGAGCTCAACGTGATCGCCAATGGTGCTAAATGTCATACCCCAGCCCCCCAAGATTCCGCTTGATCTCCGCCTCCAGCCGGTCGCTCTCGGCAAACTGCTCCCGGAGCTGGCCGGTCAAGCGCGCCATCTTCTCGGCGAAGGGCTCACCATCTTCCTCTTGCGCCTCGGCGCCCACATAGCGCCCCGGCGTCAGCACGAAGTCGTGCTTGGCGATCTCCTCCAGGCTGGCGGCCTTGCAGAAGCCGGCGACATCCTCGTAGCCCTCGCCACGCTGCCAGGCGTGGAAGGTGTCGGAGATGGTGGCGATATCCTCGGTGGTGAAGTCTCGAAGTACGCGATCCTTCATGTAACCCAGGCGGCGGGCATCGATGAACAGGTATTCGCTGCGGCGGGCGCGCTTTCGCACCTGGTTGGGCGAGAGGCCACCGCTCTTGTCCTTGGTCAGCAGCCAGATACAGGCGGGGATCTGGGTATTGGTGAACAGCTGCCCGGGCAGGGCCACCATGCACTCCACCAGATCCTCCTCCACCAGGCGCTTGCGGATCTCGCCCTCGTTGTTGGTGCTGGAGCTCATGGAGCCGTTGGCCAGCAGCAGGGCCATGCTGCCCGCGGGCGCCAGGTGGTGGAGCATGTGCTGCATCCAGGCGAAGTTGGCGTTGCCCCTGGGCGGGGTGCCGTACCTCCAGCGGGCGTCGTCTGCCAGGGATTCGCTCCACCAGTCCTTCATGTTGAAGGGCGGGTTGGCCATCACGAAGTCGGCGCGCAGGTCCGGGTGCTGGTCGTTCAGGAAGGTGTCGGCGTTCTTCTTGCCGAAATTGAAGTCGATGCCGCGGATGGCCATGTTCATGGCGGCCAGCCGCCAGGTGGTGGGGTTGGACTCCTGGCCGTAGACGGAGATGTGCTTCTTCTGCTCGCCGGGGTCGTAGTGCTGCTCCCTGGCGTGCTCCTCGATGAACTTGTCGCTGGAGACGAAGAAGCCGCCGGACCCCATGGCCGGGTCGTACACGCGTCCGGAGTAGGGTTCGAGCATCTCCACGATCAGGGTGACGATGCTCTTGGGCGTGTAGTACTGCCCGCCCTGCTTGCCCTCGGCCAGGGCGAACTGGCCCAGGAAGTACTCGTACACATGGCCGAGGATGTCCTTGCTGTGCAGGCGCAGCGTCTCGCCGTCGAACACCGGCCGGGTGAAGGAGGTGTCCGAGAAGGTGTTGATCAGGCCCAACAGCTTGTCGTTCTCCAGCTGGTACTGGCTGATGCGATTGAGAATGCCCTTGAGCTTGGCGTTGCTCTTCTCGATCTCCTCCAGGGCGTTGTCGATCAGCCAGGAGACGGAGCGCAGCTTCACGTCGTTGCCCGCATCGTCCTGCCAGAGCACGCTGCCCACCGGCAGCACGGCCTTCTCCTTCAGGGTGCTCCAGCGGGCCGCCCTGGGTACCCAGAAGACGTTGGCCTCGCGGTAGTAGTCGAGCAGCTCCAGCTCTTCCTCGAGCGCCTGCTGGTACGCTGCGTCACTGTCGAAATCCTCGCGGGGCAGATAGTAGATGTTGTCGTCGCTTTCCTGCTGGAACAGCGCCAGCAGCTCCTGCTGGCGCTCCTCGAAGGCATCTGAGACGTACTTCAGGAAGATGAGCCCCAGCACCACATGCTTGTAGTTGGCGGCATCCAGGTTGGACCGCAGCTTGTCGGCGGCCTTCCATAGCTTGTCGTCCAGCTCCCTGAGGAACTGCTGCTCCGTGCTGTTCATGCGTTACCTCGTGCTTGATTTGCTACCAGCTTGATAATTGCCCTGCTCAATGTCCATAGGCTGGTCGGTCAGCGCATGGCGTGTGCTGCGTCCATCGTCGGGCAGCCGATACCGGCAGCCCTTCTCCACCAGGTCGGCCAGGTACTAAGCTTTGTCCGAAAAGTGCCTGCGCTCGGCCATACGGCGTTAAAAATCAGCTCAAAGTACTCATTTACACCCCGTAAACTCCGTCTTTTCGCCGATTTTTGCCTTGTCTGACCATCGCTCGTCGACTTTTCAGACATAGCCTAGGTCGGCGTAGCCTTGCTCACGCTGACCACACCCCTTTCCCTTCTTATCCCACCCCCTGCCGCTCCGGCAATCTCCACCGCAGGGTGCGTGGGATCACCTGCTGGCCCACGCGGTAGTCGCCGCGCGCGGCGGCCAGCGCCGCATTGAGCGTCGCGGCCGCAATGCGCTCGTGGTCCTGCACCGCCGAGTTGATCGGCAACGGCAGGAAATCGAGAAGGCGGCTGTCACCGAAGGTCGCCAGGCGTAGCCCCTGGGGCAGGCCGCCCTCCTCCAGCAGCACGTCGAAGACGCCGTCGAGCAGCGTGTAGGAGGCCGTCACCAGCGCATCCGGCATGCCGTGACTCTCGACCAGATCGCGCATCAGCCGGGCGCCCTCGTCACGATCGTAGCGCTCGGCGCAGCACATGAGCGGACGCGTCTCGCTGCCCGCCAGCGCCTGCTGGAAACCGGCCCGCCGCTCACGGGTGATGGAGAGCGCCGGCACGGCATCCAGCCAGGCCACGCGCTCGATCGCCTCGTCGAGCACCGAGCGGGTCAGCCGTTCGGCGGCCTCGCGGTCGTTGCTCACCACGCTGGCAAAACGCGCCGGGTCGAGGCCACGGTCCACGGCGATCACCGGCAGTCCCTCGGCCATCAGCTCCGCGTAGAAGGGATCCTCCTGCGGCAGGCAGCTCGCCGTGATCAACACCTCGCAGCGCTGGGCGCGCAGCGCCAGGGCCAGGTCGCGCTCGGCGTCGGCCTGGTCATCGGAACCGACGATCAACAGCTGATAGCCCTGCTCCCGGGCACCGCGCTCGAGTCGCTTGGCCAGGCGCGCGTAGCTGACGTTCTCCAGGTCGGGAACGATCAGCCCCAGCGTGCGACTCGAGCCGCGGCGCAACGCCGCCGCCTGGGCATCCACCCGGTAGCGGTGTTCTCGTACCACGGCCATCACTCGCTCGACGGTATCGGGGCTGATGCGCCGCTCGACCGCCTTGCCGTTGATGACGTAACTGGCCGTCGTACGTGACACGCCGGCCAGGCGTGCTATTTCAGCGAGTGTCATGGACATCCTCCTGTGCCATGGGCCCAGTCTACGTCAGGAGCCTGCGGACTTGACGTTGATCTGCTGCGACGGTGGGTCGAACCCGGCAGGCTCCAGGCGCCATGCCCTACCCCCTGCCAAAGTCTAAGAACATCCACCTTGCCAAACAGTATGAATCGATCCAGCATGAAAATCATCGCTGGTGACACGATTCAGCCACCGCAAACGACAGCCACTGCCGGCCACCACGGGATCCCGCCGCTTCCCGGCAAACAGGAGAATGCCATGCTGACCCTATGTCAGGAGGATATCCGGCTCGACTGCCAGGCCGATGACTGGCGCGGAGCCCTGGCTCAAGCCGCCGACTCGCTGCGCGAGGCCGGTCTGGTCACGCCCGGCTACCGCGACGGCCTCTTCGCCCGCGAGGCACAGTCTTCCACCTTCCTCGGCAATGCCATCGCCATCCCCCACGGTACCGCCGAGAGCCGCGAGCACGTGCACGCCACCGGCATCCGGGTACTGCAATTCCCCGCTGGGGTCGAGTGGCACGACGGCGAGCGCGTCCACCTGCTGGTGACCATCGCCGCCCAGAGCGACGAACATCTGGATATCCTGCGCCAGCTCACCCATGTGCTCGACGACGACCGCGTCGCCCAGCGTCTGGCCGCGGCGACCTCTGCCGCCGAGATCGCCAGCCTGCTCTCCAGGGCGGAGGTCGAGGCGCGCCTGGACGCCGACACCCTGTGCCTGGGCTTTCCCGCCCGCGACAGCCACGAGCTGGCCCTGGCGGCGGCGGCTCGCCTGCGCCAGCTCGACTGCGTGGGCAGCGATTTCGTCGCCGCGGTGGCCGAACGCACGCCGCTGGGGCTGGGCCAGGGCCTGTGGCTGGTCAACAGCGACCGCGACGTCTCGGTGCCGGCAATGGCGCTTGCCACTCCCGCGGCGCCGCTGACGGCAAATGGCGAGGCGGTTGCCGGGGTGTTCTGCCTGGCCGCCCAGGGCGCCGCCCACCAGGGCCTGCTGGAGCGCCTGCTGGCCCTGCTCGACAGCGGCCATGCCGGCGAGCTGGGCAACGCCGATGCCACGACCATCCTGGCGCGCCTCGCCGGTGAATCCGCCAGCGCCAGCACGCGCCTGGCGCGGGTGCTCAACGCCCACGGCCTGCACGCCCGCCCCGCCAAGCAACTGGTCCAGGTGGCCCGCGCGCAGGACGTGCCGATTCGCGTGCGCCTCGCCGAGGGCGGTGGCCAGGCGGTGCCGGCCACCAGCCTCACCAAGGTGATCAACCTCGGCGCGCGGCGCGGCCAGCAGCTCGCCTTCTCCGCCGAGGGCGAGGTCGCCGAGGCGGCAGTCGCCGCCGTGTGCGAGGCCGTCGAGGGCGGCCTCGGCGAGACGGTGCTGCCCTTCGACGAGAGCCGCGAGTACCTCGCCCCTCGCGAGGACGACACCCCGCGGCCCGAGCCGCTGCCCGCCGACACGCCGCACCCCGGCGTGGCCGCCTCGCCTGGGCTCGCCATCGCCCCGGCATTCGTGCTCACCACGCCGCGCTTCGACTATGCGGAGCGTGCCGACGACCCCAGCGGCGAAACGCACCGCCTGGAAGCCGCCATCCGCGAGGGCGCCGAACAGCTCGAGGCACTGGTCGGGCAGGCCCGCGGTGGCGAGGTGGCGCAGATACTCGCCATGCACGAAGCGATGCTGGAGGATCCCGAGCTCATCCAGGCAGCCCGCGAGAGCATCAACGAGGGCGCCTCGGCCGAGGCCGGCTGGTGGGAGGCCATCGAGACCGCCGCCCACGCCCAGGAGATGCTCGCCGACCGGCTGCTGGCCGAGCGCGCCGCCGACCTGCGCGACGTGGGCCGCCGGGTGCTGGGTATCCTGTGTGACGTCACGCTGCCCGACCCGCCGGACCATCCCTACGTGCTGGTCACCGACGACATCGGCCCTTCCGACGTGGCCCGCCTCGACACCCGCCGGGTGCGCGGCCTGCTCACTGCCCGCGGCGGCGCCACCGCCCACAGCGCGATTCTCGCCCGGGCGCTGGGGATTCCCGCCGTGGTGGGCGCCGGGGCCCGGGTGCTGACCCTGGACAATGGCACCGAGCTGATCCTCGACGGTGAACGCGGTCGCATCACGCCGGCCCCCTCCGCCGAGCGGCGCGCCGCAGCGGAACAGCGCCTGGTCGAGCGCGAGCGCCGTGAGGCCGAGGCCTGGGAAGCCCGCCACCAGGAGGCGCGCACCCGGGACGGCCATCGCGTCGAGGTGGCCGCCAACCTGGGCAACGCGGCGCACGCCCTGGACGCCGTGGAACGCGGGGCCGAGGGGGTCGGGCTGCTGCGCACCGAGTTCCTGTTCATGGCCCACGGCTCGCTGCCCGACCTCGACACCCAGATCGCCGAGTACCGCGAGGCCCTCGACGCCCTCGACGGCCGGCCGCTGGTGGCGCGCACCCTGGACGTGGGCGGCGACAAGCCGCTGCCCTACTGGCCGATGCCCCAGGAAGCCAACCCCTTCCTCGGCCTGCGCGGCATCCGCCTGACCCTGACCCGCCCCGAGGTACTCGAGACCCAGCTGCGCGCCCTGCTGCTGGCGGCTGTCGGCCGTCCACTTCGCATCATGCTGCCGATGGTCAAGGACGTCGCCGAGTTCCGCGCCGCCCGCGCCATCGTCGACCGCCTGCTCGCCGAGATCCCCGCCGAGGAGCGCGCCAGCGAGCTGCAGCTCGGGGTGATGATCGAGGTGCCCTCCTGCGCGCTGCTCGCCCCGACCCTCGCCGCCGAGGTGGACTTCTTCTCGGTGGGCACCAACGACCTCACCCAGTACACCCTGGCCATCGACCGCGACCACCCCGACCTCTCCGCCCAGGCCGACGGCCTGCACCCGGCGGTGCTGCGCCTGATCGAGATGACCGTGGCTGCCGCCCACGCCCACGGCAAGTGGGTCGGGGTGTGCGGCGAACTGGCCAGTGACGCCACCGCCGTGCCGGTACTGGTCGGGCTGGGTGTCGACGAGCTCTCGGTGAGCGCCCGCCAGGTACCTCTGGTCAAGGCGCGCCTCGCCGAGTTCGACCTCGACGAGGCGCGTGGCCAGGCCGCGCTGGCACTGTCCCAGGCCACCAGCGAGGCGGTCCGCGACGCCCTGGAGGTGCGCTGATGGCTCGCGTGCTCACCCTCACCCTCAACCCGGCGCTCGATCTGTCGATCGGCCTCGAGCGCCTGGAGCCCGGCACGGTCAACCGTACCCACGAGACGCACCTGACCGCTGCCGGCAAGGGGGTCAACGTGGCCCGTGTGCTGGTGGCGCTGGGACACGATGTCACGCTGTCGGGCTTCCTGGGCGCCGACAACGACGGCCCCTTCCTGCGCGCCTTCGAGGCGATGGGCGTGGAGGACGCCTTCCTGCGCGTGCCCGGCGAGACCCGCATCAACGCCAAGCTCGCCGAGGCCGACGGCCGGGTCACCGACATCAACGGACCGGGACTGGCCATCGACGAGACCGCCTGGCAGCGCCTGCTCGACGGCCTCGACACCCGTCTCGGCGACCCGCGACGCCGCCCCGACGCCGTGGTGATCGCCGGCAGCCTGCCGCCGGGCGTCACCCCGGACGACCTCGCCAACCTGGTCACCCGCCTGCGCGGCGCTGGCCTGCCGGTGTGGGTCGATACCAGCGGCGCGGCGCTCGGTGCCGCCATCGACGCGCGCCCCACGGCGGTCAAGCCCAACGAGCACGAGCTCGCCGCCTGGGTGGGCGCTCGCCTCGACACCGCCGCCTCGCGGCTGCAGGCGACCCTGCACCTCTATGCCGCCGGGATCGAGGAAGCCGTCCTCTCCGCCGGCCCCGACGGGGTCGTGTGGGTCAGCCGCCGCGGCGCCTGGCAGGCCGTACCGCCACGCCTGACCGTGGTGAGCACCGTGGGCGCCGGCGACACCCTGCTGGCCGCCCTGCTGCACGGCGTGCTTTCCGGACACACCCCGGAACAGACGCTGCGCCTGGCCACGGCGCTCTCCGCCGAGTCCGTCCGTCATGTCGGCGTGGGCGACGCCCACGCCGTCGACTTCCCGCAACTCCAACAACAGACCCGCGTGCGGCGTCTCAACGACGTCGATGCCAGCGCGGGGGGAGCCCTTGCATGAACGCCATCCTCGTCACCGCCTGCCCCAGCGGCATGGCCACCACCTTCCTCGCCGCCCGTCGTCTCGAACAGGCCGCCGGCCGCCTCGGCTGGCAGGTGGAGGTCGAGATGCACAGCGAGCTCGAGCCGCTGACCCCGGTCTCCGCCGAGGCGATCGCCGCCGCTGACCTGGTCGTCGTCGCCGCCGACCAGGTCCCCGCCGCGGCGCGCTTCGCCGGCAAGCGCCTCTTCCACGGCACCATCGACCAGGCCCTGCCCGACCCGCAGGCCTTCCTCGAGCGCGCCAGCCGCGAGGCGGCCGCGTACGCGCCCCCCAGCGAGGACGAGGCGCCGCTGGCCCAGCAAGTCACCGCCGGACAGGACGCCGGCCGCCGGGACGCCGGCCGCAAGATCGTCGCCGTGACCGCCTGCCCCACCGGGGTGGCGCATACCTTCATGGCCGCGGAGGCGCTGTCGGAGGCCGGCAAGGCCATGGGCCACGCGATCCGCGTCGAGACCCAGGGCTCGGTGGGGGCGCAGGACCGGCTCACTGATGCGGAGATCGCCGAGGCGGACCTGGTCATCCTGGCCTGCGACATCGAGGTCGACCCGACCCGCTTCGCCGGCAAGCGTGTCTACCACACCTCCACCGGCAACGCCCTGAAGAAACCCCGGCCGACCATCGAGGCGGCGCTCGCCGAAG
Organism: Halomonas terrestris; assembly: GCF_049166755.1. NCBI lineage: Bacteria > Pseudomonadati > Pseudomonadota > Gammaproteobacteria > Oceanospirillales > Halomonadaceae > Halomonas > Halomonas terrestris. The sequence goes on from NZ_JBMHFZ010000010.1 coordinate 119,675, forward strand.
CCACGGTGGAGGGCACGGCGACCGCCGGCGGCGAGGCCAGGACGAGCGTCAAGGAGAAGGGCGTCTACAAGCACCTGCTCACCGGGGTCTCCTTCATGCTGCCCATGGTGGTGGCCGGGGGCCTGCTGATCGCCCTCTCCTTCGTGTTCGGCATCGAGGCCTTCCAGGAGGAGGGCACGCTCGCCGCGGCGCTGATGCAGATCGGCGGCGGCACGGCCTTCGCGCTGATGATCCCGGTGCTCGCCGGCTACATCGCCTACTCCATCGCCGACCGCCCCGGCATCGCCCCGGGGATGATCGGCGGCATGCTGGCGTCCGAGATCGGCGCCGGCTTCATCGGCGGCATCCTCGCCGGCTTCCTGGCCGGCTATGTCGCCAAGGCGGTGGCGACCCACGTCCGGCTTCCCGCCAGCGTCGAGTCGCTCAAGCCGATCCTGATCATTCCGCTGGTGGTGAGCCTGGTCACGGGCCTGGTCATGATCTACGTGATCGGCGAGCCGGTGGCCGGCCTCCTGTCGGCGTTGACCGCCTTCCTCGAGTCCATGGGCTCGACCAACGCCGTGCTGCTCGGCATCCTGCTCGGCTCGATGATGTGCTTCGACCTGGGCGGGCCGGTCAACAAGGCCGCCTATACCTTCGGCGTGGGCCTGCTCGCCTCCGAGACCTACGGTCCCATGGCCGCCATCATGGCCGCCGGCATGGTACCCGCGATCGGCATGGGGGTCGCCAGCTTCGTCGCCAGGTCCAAGTTCTCGGAACCGGAGCGCGAGGCGGGCAAGGCCTCCTTCGTGCTGGGCTTCTGCTTCATCAGCGAAGGGGCGATTCCCTTCGCCGCCAAGGACCCGCTGCGGGTGATCCCGGCGTGCATGGTCGGCGGTGCCATCACCGGCGCCCTCTCCATGCTGGTCGGCGCCCAGCTGATGGCACCCCACGGCGGCATCTTCGTGCTGCTGATCCCCAATGCCATCACCCCGGTGCTGCTCTACCTGGCCGCCATCATCATCGGCTCGCTGGTCACCGGGCTCGGCTACGCGATGATCAAGCGTGACGCGGCGCCGGTGGCGGTCACCGCCAGGGCCTGAGCGTCCTTATTTCTCGTCCATCCCGGCCGCCCGACGCGACCGCCAGGCCCCGGGCGCGAGGCCGGTGCTGCGTTTGAAGGCGCGGCTGAAGGCCGCTTCGGATTCGTAGCCGACCTCGGAGGCGACCTGCGCGATGCTGGCACCGCCACGGGTCAACCTGCCCGCCGCCATCTGCATGCGCCAGTGGCAGAGATAGGTCATGGGTGCGACGCCGACGCGCTCGGTGAAGCGGCTTACCAGCACGGTTCGGGAGACGGCCGCTTCCCTGGCGAGGGTATCCAGCGTCCAGGCACGTTGCGGATTCTCGTGCAGCAGGCGGATGATGCGCCCGACGTGAGGATCGGCCAGCGCGGCCAACCAGCCGGTGGCCTCGTCGGGAAGCGACTCCATATGGCTGCGCACCACCTCGATGAAGAGCAGCTCACTGAGTCGCGCCAGCACACTGTCGACCCCGACGCGCCGCCTGCGGCTCTCCATCATGATTGCCTGAATCAGGCTGCTCAACCAGCCATCGCCGGCCGTATAGCCATCGGGAATGTGCACCATGCGCGGCAGCGCCTGGATCACGGGATTGAACGGCAACAGATCGCAGCCAAGGAACCCGCAGATGAGCCGCGTCTGCTCGGGGCCGCCACCGAATTGCTCGATGTAGAAAGGGGGCGACAGCTCCGCAGGTTGAGCGAAGAGGCCGACACTGGGCTCCGCCCGCATTTCCGGGCGGCTGGAGAGCGCGTGCGGGTCGCCCTGGGGAAACATGATCACGCTCCCGGGCGCCAGCCGCACCGGCTCCTCCCGAGAATCGATCAGCGTCGCCCAGGCGAAGCCGCTGGTTATCACGTGATACTCGATCAGGTGTTGCGCCTTCGGCATCACCAGTGGCAGCAGCGAGGCGGCGGCCGGCGCCTCGGCCACCCACGGCGACGACGCGGCGACATCGAAGAATACCGCCCCCGACAGGCTCACGGAACGCAGCACCTCGGACAGGATGTCCTCTCTCATGATGGCCCCCCGCACCGTTTCCCTCACGCGCCGAACGCGAGATCCGGACGATCGGGCATGATGCCCGGCCGTCCGATCATGTCCAGAAACGCCCCCGCCAGCCAAGCTTCGTCTCACGCTCGCCGCATTCGAGCGTTCACCCACTCGGCTGACGGCTGGAGCCCGCACCAGCCTCACATGACAGAGGAATCACTATGGACAGCGCAACCCTATCTGTACAGGTCAACGAAGAGCGCCTTGATGCCTTCTTCGGCAAGGTGATGGAAGACATCGGCGGTGCCTTCGCCGTCCTGCTCTCCTTCCTGGGCGATCAGACCGGCGTCTACCGCACCCTGCGCGACATCGGCCCCTGCAGCACGACGGAGCTCGCCCGACTGAGCAAGGTCGACGATCGCTATCTGCGGGAATGGCTCAGCGCCCAGGCGGCAGCTGGCTACGTGGTCTATCACCCGGAAGCCGATGCCTTCTCCCTCACCCCGGAACAGGCCATCGTGCTCGCGCAGGAAGGTCATCCCGCCTGCATGCAGGGTTTCTTCCAGTTGCTGGTCTCGCAATTCACCACCCATGACAAGGCAGTGGACACCCTGCGCTCCGGCTCCGGCCGGGCCTGGGGAGAACACCACGGCTGCTGCTTCTGCGGTACCGATCGCTTCTTTCGTCCGGGCTATGCCGTGCATCTCGTCGACACCTGGCTGCCGGCGCTCGAGGGCGTGACGGACAAACTCGCCGCGGGTGCCAAGGTCGCCGATGTGGGCTGTGGACACGGCTCGTCCACGATGTTGATGGCCCGGGCCTTTCCGAACGCCACCTTCCACGGCTATGACTTTCACGCCCCCTCGATCGACATTGCCAGGGAACAAGCCGCCGCGGCGGGCGTGGCCACGAACACCGGCTTCATCACCTCGACGGCCAAGGACATTGCCGATGGCGACTTCGATCTCATCTGCATGTTCGACGCCCTGCACGACATGGGCGACCCCGTCGGCGCGGCTCGGCGCCTGCGCGAGTGCCTGAAGCCCGATGGCACCCTGATGCTGGTCGAGCCCCTCGCCGGCGATCGCCTCGCCGACAACCTGCACCTGCTCGGGCAGATCTTCTACTCCGCCTCGACCCTCATCTGCACGCCGGCCTCGCGGGCCCAGGAGGTCGGGCTGGCACTGGGCGCGCAGGCGGGCGAGCGAAGGCTTGCCGAGATACTGAAGGAGGCGGGGTTCCGACAGGTGCGGCGGGCCACGCAAACGGAGGTGAACATGGTCCTGGAGGCGCGTCCATGAATGTCATGAGTGTACCGCGCAGGAGGCGGCCATGACCCGATTCAACGACTCTGTCGAAACCCGGGAGCAGCTGCGTGCCGTGCTGCCGGAGCCCAGTGAACTGGTGACCCGCAAGTGCCTGTCTGTCCTGGACAGGCACTGCGGCCGGTTCATCAGGCGCTCGCCCTTCATGCTGCTCGCCTCGGCCGATGCCCAGGGCAATGTCGACATCTCGCCCAAGGGCGACCCCGAGGGGTTCGTCAAGATACTCGATGCCCGGACCCTCGCCATTCCCGACCGGCCGGGGAATCACCGGGCCGATACGATGGAGAACATCCTGACGAATCCCAAGGTCGGCTTGATCTTCCTGATCCCCGGCAAGACCGAAACCCTGCGCGTCAGCGGCACGGCCACCATTACCCGGGAACAGGCGCTGCTCGACTCGATGGCGATCGCCGGAAGAAGCCCGAAGCTGGCGATCCTGGTCCGGGTGGAGGAGGCCTTCTTTCATTGTTCGAAGTGCATGATTCGCTCGAAGCTCTGGCAACCCGAGCACTGGCCGGACCTCGAGGGATTGCCGCGCCTGGCACAGACGATGGTCGACGCCGGCAATCTCGAACTCACGGAAAACGAGATGCACCGGATCGTGATCAACGACGAACGCGAGAGGCTCTATTGAACGGCGACGTCTCGAAATGCGGAGACACGACCGGGTGAGTTCGCCCACAACGAAGCGAAAAAACCCGGCCACGAAGGCCGGGGGAAAGGACAGCGACCGGCTGTCGAGAGAGCACGGGAAGCGTCGGGGCCGTGCGCGCGGCCTCAGTGGTGGAAACGGTCGGCCGCCTCGCGGGCCAGCGAGCGGATGGCATCCCAGTCCTCGGCCTCCACCAGCGACTTCGGCGTCAACCAGGACCCGCCCACGCACATCACGCTGTTCAGCGCCAGGTAGTCCTCGGCGTTGTCCAGGGTGATGCCGCCGGTGGGACAGAAGCGCGCCTCGGGGATCGGGCCGGCGAAGGCCTTCAGCGCCTTGACCCCGCCGCTGGCCTCGGCGGGGAAGAACTTGAAGCGCCGGTAGCCGTACTGCCAGCCGGTCATCAGCTCGGAGACGGTGGCCACACCGGGCAGCATCGGCACCGAGCTGGACACGCCATAGCGGTACAGCGCCTCGGTGGTACCCGGGGTGACCACGAAGTCGGCGCCCACCTGCTCGGCCTGGCGGTACTGGGCGGGTGTCAGCACGGTGCCCACGCCGACACTGGCCTGGGGCAGCGCCTCGCGTATGCGGCGGATCGCCTCCAGGGCGCAGTCGGTGCGCAGGGTCACCTCGAGCACCGTCAGGCCACCCTCGACCAGGGCAGAGGCGAGCGGTACGGCATCCTCGATCCGCTCGATGCTCAACACCGGAATCACCTCGGCCTTGAGGCAGATGCTGTCGAGTTCGGTTGTGCGGGTGGACGGCAGCTGTTTGTCGATAGTCATGGGATCGTTGCTCCAGAGAATTCGGGGCTCAGGGGGCCCAGTAGACCGCCAGTGGGCAGGCCAGGAAGGCGCGGATCGGCAGTTCGCGGGTATCGTCGCCGGACAGTGCCCGGGCGAGCACGGCGCGCTTGTCCTCGCCGGTGATGTGCAGCACATGCCGGCGCGCCTGATGCAGGCGGTCGGCGCTGAAAGTGATGCGCGGCTGCGGCTGGCTCGGCGTGCGTACCGCCACCAGCGGTTCCACGGTGGACAGCGCCAGGTCGAGCTCGCGGCTGTCGGGGAACAGCGAGGCGGTGTGGCCATCACCGCCCATCCCCAGGATCACCACGCTGGCCGGCCAGGCCAGGCCGTTGACCCGTTCGGCCACCGCGGCCACCCCCTGCTCGGGTGTCGGGTCGGAGGTGGTGAGCGGGACGAACCTCGCCTCGGCGGCGGGCCCCTGCAACAGGTGCTCGCGGACCAGACGGGCATTGCTGTCGTCGGACGTCTCGGGCACCCAGCGCTCGTCGGCCAGGGTCACGTCGATGCGCGGCCAGGGCAGCTCGCAGGCCGCCAGCGCGCGGAAGAAGGGTACCGGCGTGGAGCCGCCGGAAACCACCAGCAGGACTCGCTCCCGTGTCGCCAGGTCGTGGCGCAGGGCCGAGGCCACCGCCTCGGCGAGCTGGGTGGCGAGTCGTTCGCGGGAAGCGTCACTCATCTCGGTAGTCCTCGTGCCAGCTGCGGCCATCCCGGGTGATCATGGCGGTCTCGAGAGAGTCGCCACCGGTCCCCGGGTGCCGCTCGCTGCTCCTCAGTAGTCTTCATACCAGCTGCGGCCATCCTGGGTGATCATGGCGATGGAGGCCACCGGCCCCCAGGAACCGGCCGGATAGCGCCGCGGCGCCTCGTCACGATCCTCCCAGGCGGCGATCAGGCTGTCACACCAGCGCCAGGCGTGCTCGACCTCGTCGCGACGCACGAAGAGGTACTGCTGCCCCTTCATCACCTCGAGCAGCAGCCGCTCGTAGGCATCGGGGATCCGCGACTTGGGAAAGGCGCTGTTGAAGTCCAGGTGCAGCGGGCCCGGGCGCAGCCGCATGCCCTTGTCCAGGCCACTGTCCTTGGTCAGCACCTGCAGGGCAATGCCCTCCTCGGGCTGCAGGCGAATGATCAGCTTGTTGGCCGCCAGGCCGCGCTGGTCCGGGTCGAAGATATAGTGGGGCTGCTGGCGGAAATGGATGACGATCTGCGACAGCTTCTCCGGCATGCGCTTGCCGGTACGCAGGTAGAAGGGCACGCCGGCCCAGCGCCAGTTCTCGACACCGGTCTTCATGGCGACGAAGGACTCGGTATGACTCTCGGTGTTGGCACCCTCCTCCTCGAGGTAGCCCGGCACGCTCTTGCCGTCGATGGTGCCGGCCATGTACTGGCCGCGTACCACGTCGCGACCCAGCATGTCGTCGGTGAAGGGTCTGAGCGCCTTGAGCACCTTGACCTTCTCGTCGCGGATGGCGTCGGCATCGAGGTTGGCGGGCGGGTCCATGGCGATCAGGCAGACCAGCTGCAGCAGGTGATTCTGCACCATGTCGCGTAGCTGGCCGGCCTGGTCGAAGTAGCCCCAGCGGCCCTCGATACCGACCTGTTCGGCCACGGTGATCTCCACGTGGGAGATGTGGTTCTGGTTCCACTGGGTGCCGAACAGCGGGTTGGCGAAGCGCAGGGCGATCAGGTTCTGGACCGTCTCCTTGCCCAGGTAGTGATCGATGCGATAGACGCGCGACTCGGGGAAGACCGCTCCGATGGCGTCGTTGATCTCGTTGGAGGAGTCGAGATCGAAGCCGATGGGCTTCTCGACCACCACCCGGCTCGCCTCGTCGAGGCTGCCGCTGGCCTCGAGATGGAGGCAGATATCGCCATAGAGGCTTGCCCCCACCGCCAGATAGACCACCATCGGTCGCTCGAGACCGTCCTGGCGCCAGTCCCTGATCGCCGCATACCCGTCGACGCTGGTGAAGTCGAGCTGACGGTAGTCGAGCCTCGCCAGGAACCGCTTGATCGCCGTGCGATCGAGCTCCTCGGCCTTGACGTAAGTCTTGAGCGCCGCCTCGACCCTGGCCTTGAAGGCATCGATATCGAGCTCCTGGCGCGCCAGGCCGAGCAGGCGGGTGCGCTCGTCGAGCAGCCCCTCGCGGTCAAGCTGGTAGAGCGCCGGAAACAGCTTGCGCTGCGACAGGTCGCCGAGCGCGCCGAACAGCGCCAGGTCGATGTCCGCCCTGCTCCCCTGGCCGGACCGGGTGTGATGGCTCATGGCAGCCCCCATCTGGTTAAATTAACAAAAAAATAGCCCACACAAGGGTCAAAAGGCAACTTATTTCTGTAAACTTACCGAATAAATGCACTCACCAGCGCTGCCATTGGCCCCGAGAGGCCACGACGCGCTAGGATAGCCAGCATAATGTAGTTAAATGACTACATCACCCATCCGGCTGCAACCCTGGGGCGCCAGTGGCCCCGAGTCATGGAGACCTTGCCGCATCATGGCCAGTCACGACCTGCTCGATCGCATTCGCCTACGGCTCGAGGAACTCAACCGCTCCGAGCGCAAGGTCGCCGACGTCATCCTCGCCGACCCCGGCGCCGCCACCAGCATGAGCATCGCCACCCTGGCACAGGCCGCCTCGGTGAGCGAGCCCACGGTCAACCGGTTCTGCCGCAGCTTCCATGCCAAGGGATATCCGGACTTCAAGATCAAGCTGGCCCAGAGCCTGGCCGGCGGCACGCCCTACGTGAGCCGGGCGGTGGAACCCGGCGACGGTGCCGCCGACTACACCCAGAAGATCTTCGGGGCGACCATCGCCGCCCTGGACGAAGCACGCCGCCAGGCCGACCCGGTGCGCATCGAGCGGGTGGTGGACTACCTGATCCAGGCCAAGCAGATCCACTTCTTCGGCCTCGGCGCCTCGGGAGCGGTGGCCCAGGATGCCCAGCACAAGTTCTTCCGCTTCAACCTGCCGGTCACCTCCTACGTGGACGTGCTGATGCAGCGCATGGTGGCCGCCGCCTGCCACACCGGCGACGTGGTGGTGGTGATCTCCTGGACGGGACGCACCCGGGAACTGGTCGACATCGCGCGCCTGGCCCGCGAGAGTGGCGCCGTGGTGCTCGGCATCACCGCGCCGGGCTCGCCATTGGCGAGGGAGTGCACCGAGACCCTGGAGGTCACCACTCCCGAGGATACCGACCACTACATGCCGATGACCTCGCGCATGATCCAGCTGGCCCTGGTCGACGTGCTGGCCACCGGCGTCACCCTGCGCCGTGGCGAGGACTTCATCGCCCACCTGAAGAAGATCAAGGACAGCCTGCAGGAGACCCGCTACCCGGCCACCGAGCGGCACTGAGGGTTCTCGATCCCGGACTTGCCAGCGGGGCACTGAGCCACAACAATGGCGGCTTCCCTTCCTCCAAGGAGCCGCCCGATGCGCCGGACCGCCCTCTCCACCGCCGCCCTCGCCCTGTTGCTTGCCCAGGATGCGACCGCCGAGACCTTCCGCTTCACCGCCATCCCCGACGAGGACCAGGCACGCCTGGTGGAGCGTTTCAGCCAGGTCGCGGACTATCTCGAGGAGCGCCTCGGCGTGGAGGTGGAGTACGTGCCGGTGAAGTCCTACAGCGCGGCGGTCACCGCCTTCCGCAACGACCAGGTCCAGCTGGCCTGGTTCGGCGGCCTCTCCGGCGTTCAGGCGCGCCGGCTGGTGCCGGGCTCGGTGGCCCTGGCCCAGGGCAGCGAGGACGACGCCTTCATGAGCTACTTCATCGCCCACCACTCGACGGGGCTCGACATGGCCGAGGAGCTGCCCGCCGAGATCGAGGGCATGAGCCTGACCTTCGGCTCGCGCACCTCCACCTCCGGGCGCCTGATGCCCGAGCACTTCTTTCGCCAGCGCTTCGATGACGCCGACCCCGAGGGGTTCTTCTCCCGGGTGGGCTACTCCGGCGACCACTCCCGGACCATCGCCCTGGTGGAGGCCGGAACCTGGGACCTCGGCGCGGTCAACTACACCGTGTGGGAGGCCGCCGTGGCCGATGGCCGCGTCGATACCGACAAGGTGGAGGTGATCTGGGCGACGCCGCCCTACCCCGACTACAACTGGACCCTGCGCGGCGACGCCGACGAGCGCTTCGGCGAGGGCTTCACCGACCGGGTGCAGGCCGCCTTCCTGGAGATGGACGATCCCGAGCTGCTGGCGACCTTCCCCCGCGAGGCCTTCATCCCGGCCGACAACGCCCTCTACGCTCCCATCGAGGAAGTGGCCGAGGAACTCGGCCTGTTGCGCTGATGGCCGATGGCAAGCGCCAGCTCCTGGCCAGCTTCGACAGCGAGGACATCGGCCATGGCGACCGGGCGATCCTGCCCGGCCTGCGACTCCGCCTCCATCAGGGCGAGCGCGTCGCGCTGCTCGGCCCGAGCGGGGCGGGCAAGTCGACCCTGCTCGATGCGCTGCGCGAGCGGCTCGGCCGGCGCGCCGCCTGGTGCCCCCAGCACCACGGCCTGGTGCCGGCACTGGCCGTCTACCACAACGTCTACATGGGGCGGCTGCCCGAGCACTCGGCACTGGCCAACCTGTGGAACCTGGTGCGCCCCCTGCGGCAACCCTGGCGGGAGGTGGAGGCACTCTGCGAGAGGGTCGGGCTTGCGGGCCTGCTGCGCCGCCCGGTGGGCCGGCTCTCCGGCGGCCAGCGCCAGCGGGTGGCCATCGCTCGCGCCCTCTACCAGGGCCGCGAGCTGTTCCTCGGTGACGAGCCGGTGGCCAGCGTCGACCCCCACCAGGCGCTGCGCCTGCTGGCGCTGATCGATGAGCACCACGCCACCCAGGTCGTCGCCCTGCACCAGCGCGAGCTGGCGCTGACCCACTTCGATCGGGTCTGGGGCCTGCGCGACGGCCGCCTGGTGATCGACGCCCCGTCCCGTGATCTCACCCTGGCCGACCTCGACGCCCTCTATCCCGATGCCGACGCCCCGGCCGGCTCACCCTTCGCGGAGGCCGCACCTGCCATGCCGGGCCCGGAGGCCCTGCCCTGCGCACGGGGTCGCCCATGAGCGAGGCGGCGCACCCTCCGCGTCACGGCCGGCACTGGTGGCGCGGCGACAGCACCGGCCTGACGCTGGCCCGCCACACCCTGGCACTGGTCGCCCTGGCCGTGGTCCTGCTGCCCTTCGCCGATCTCGCCATCCATACCCGGGAGCCCTGGACGGAGCTCGGCCGCATGGCCCTGGGCATGGCGTGGCCCGCCTGGGGCTCGCTGGAGTCGCCGCTCACCGCCATCGGCCTCACCGTGGCGGTGGCGATCTGGGGCACCCTGGCCGGCGTGGTGCTGGGCTTCCCGCTGGCCCTGCTGTTTGCCCGCTCGCGCCTGGTGCGCGCCGGCTGCGCCTTCGTTCGTGCCATCCACGAGCTGTTCTGGGCGCTGCTCTTCCTGCAGGTGTTCGGCCTTTCGGCCCTCACTGCGCTGGCGGCCCTGGCGATCCCCTATGCGGGGATCTTCGCCAAGGTCTACGCGGAGATCCTCGAACAGACGCCCCGCGCGCCCCGCGACGCCCTGCCCCCCGGCAGCGGGCGCCTGTCGCGCTTCGTCTACGCCGAACTGCCGCTGGCCTGGGCGCAGCTGGTCGCCTATACCCGCTACCGCTTCGAGTGCGCCCTGCGCGCCAGCGTGCTGCTGGGCTTCGTCGGCCTGCCCACGCTGGGCTTCCACCTCGAGACCGCCTTCCGCGAGGGGCGCTACCACGAGGCCGGCGCCCTGCTGTGGCTCTTCTACCTGCTGATCGCCAGCCTGCCGTGGTGGGGCCACCGGCGGCTGGTCCCGGTGCTGCTGGTGGGCGGGGCCTGGCTGCTCGGCCCCTGGCCCAGCGTGGATGGCGCCCTGCTGTGGCGCTTCGTCTCCGAGGACATCTGGCCGCCGCCACTGCTCGCCGGGGACTGGGCGGGGCTGGGCGACTGGCTGGCCAGGATTCCCGACCTGGGGCCGGCCATCGGCAACACCCTGCTGCTGGGGCTGCTCGGCAGCGTCGGGGCGCTGCTGGTGGCCATGGCGCTGTGGCCACTGGCCTGCCGGCACTTCGGCAACCGCGGCACCCAGCTGGCCGGACACGGCCTTCTGGTGGTACTGCGCTCGACGCCTGAGCTGATGCTGGCGTTCCTCTTCCTGCTGCTGCTGGGCCCCTCGCTGCTGCCGGCCTGGCTGGCGCTGGCCCTGCACAACGGCGCGCTGATCGCCTTCCTGGTGGCGCGCCACGCCGATGCCCTCACCCCCGGCATGCCCGGGCTGCCGGCCGCGGGCCGCTACGCCTACGAACTGCTGCCACGGCTCTATCCGGGGATGCTGGCGCTGCTCTACTACCGCGCCGAGGTGATCCTGCGCGAGACGGCGATCCTGGGAATGCTGGGGGTCGCCACCCTGGGCTTCTACATCGAGGAGGGGTTCGACTACCTGCTGTTCGACGTGGCCTTCTTCCTGCTGCTGGTCACCGCGGCGCTGAACATCGCCGTGGACGCCCTCTCGCGGCGGCTGCGGCCGCGAGAGGCGCCCATCGAGGATCCCTGCTCCCGTTAAGGCACCTGGGCGGTGACGGTGACCTCGACCTTGAGCTCGTCGGCGGGCATGGGGGCGCAGACGCAGGTACGTGCCGGGGCGTGTCCGGTGGGCACCCAGGCGTCCCAGACCGCGTTCATGGCGGCGAAGTCATGGGCATCCTTGAGGTAGAGGGTCGCCGTCAGCAAGTGCTCGCGGTCAGAGCCGACCTCGGCGAGCAGGGCATCCACCCGCGCCAGCATGCTCTCGGTCTGCTCGGTGATGTCGCCGTGGCGTGCCTCGGGACCGGCCACCTGGCCGCAGAGGTAGGCCAGGCCGTTGTGGATCACGGCGCGGCTCATGCGCGCCTTGGTGTCGTGCCGAACGATTGTCATGTCTGTAACTCCTGATTGAACGCATGCATGCAGTGAAAACGGCTGGCCTCTTGCGCCAGCGGCAGTTGATTCTATCCAATCATTCGGCGCAGTCGATGCACTTGAGCACCAGGGGGTCCCACGCGAGACGCTTCCTGGCGATCCACTCACCGCACTCGATGCATTCGCCGTAGACTTCCTGCTCGATGCGCGCCAGGGCCGCCGTGATGCGCCGCAAGGCCAGCTGGCGCCGCTCCTCCTCGGCCTTGGCCATGGCCTGTCCCTGGAGGGCATCCATGCGCGACAGCCGCCCCACCGAGGTCTGGTCGAGCATCACGGTATCACGGCTCTCGCGGCTCGACTCGCTCTCCTCGAGCAGTTCGGCACGCATCGTCGCGAGCCGCTCACGCACGCTGTCCATGTCCAGTTCCGGATGGTTCATCACCTGCCCTCCCCTGCGTCGCGCCGGGCCCGGTCGCCAAGCTGTTAAGATGGGCCCTGGTGCCATTCACCATCTCATCATGCCAGCGCCAGAGGAGGGCGTCATGGGTTACCGCCTGCTGCTGCAGGATCATCGCGGCCTGATCGGCATCGCCTTCCTGGCCATGTTCAGCTCGAGCCTCGGCCAGAGCTTCTTCATCGGCCTGTTCCAGGCACCGATCAGCGACCGGCTGGGGCTCACCGCCGGACAGTTCGGTACCGCCTATGCCGCGGTGACCCTGGTCGCCGGCTTCGCCGTGCTGCGCCTCGGCCCGTCGATCGACTGGGTCGCGCCGCGGCGCTTTGCGCTGATCGTGCTGAGCGTGCTGACCATCGGCGTGCTGCTGCTCACGCTCTCGCCCTGGTGGGGACTGGGGCTGCTCGGCCTGGGAGTGGTGCGCCTGTGCGGCCAGGGCATGATGAGCCACCTGGGCAACACCCTCGCCGGACGCGAGTTCTCGGCGATGCGCGGTCGCGCCCTGGGCCTGGTAAGCATGGGGATCATGCTCGGCGAGACCGCGCTGCCGCCGCTGATGGCGGCGCTGCTGGTGTGGCTGGGCTGGCGGGAGCTGTGGTGGCTGTTCGGCCTCACCCTCTTGGCGCTGTGGGCCTATGCCCTGTGGCGCGGCCCTTGGCCACCGGCGCCGGGCAAACGCCCGCAGCGCGGCCAGCGCCGCGACGGCCCGCGCCCCTTTCGCGAGCGGCGTTTCTGGGCCCTGTTGCCGCTGCTGATGACGCTGCCCATCACCATGACGGGGCTCTTCATCTACCAGGCGCGCATGACCGAAGACCTCGGCAGCACGCTCGGCGTCTACGCCCTGGCACTCTCGGGCATGGGGCTGGCCAAGCTGCCCGGCGCCCTGGTCGGCGGGCGCTGGGTGGACCGCCTGGGCCCGGTGCGCCTGGCACGGCTCTACCTGCTGCCCTTTGCGCTGGCCCTGCTGGTGGCCATCGCGGTCGGCGGCCATCTCGGGGTCTGGGCGCTGATGGTGGGTGGCGGGCTCGCCATGGGCTCCCAGGAACCCATCGCCACCAGCCTGCTGGTGCGCATCTGGGGCGCCGAGCACCTCGGTACCGTACGCGCCACCCTCAGCGCCTGCATGGTCTTTTCCACCGGCATCGCCCCGGCGGTACTGGGGCTGGCCCTGGACCTGGGTGCCGACTTCACCCTGATACTGGTCGGCATGCTGGCGTTCCTGATCGCCGGCTGGCTGCTGGCCCAGCGGGTGCTGGCGAGCCCGGGACCGGAGGGCCCCTGACACGACACCGCCGACCCTCGGGCCGGCGGTGTCGTGTCATGGCAGGCAAGCAGGGCTAGCGAAGCAGCAGTACCGGCACCTTGGCACGGCGCAGCATGGCGGTGGTGGTGCTGCCCACCAGCAGGTGGCGGATGCGCGAGTGGCCATAGGCCCCCATCACCAGCAGGTCGATGCCCTGCTCCTCCTGGTAGGCACGCAGGGTCGCCTCCACCTCGCCGGCGCGGATCGCGCCCTCGGCCTTGTGGCCGGCGTCACGCAGCGTGGCCAGGGCCCAGTCGAGCTGGGAGCGGTGGTCG